>NZ_DBHKXY010000037.1:0-50319 GCF_057315495.1 Eikenella sp. | reverse complement strand
CTCGCCTTGCCGTACTATTTGTACTGTCTGCGGCTCACCGCCTTGTCCTGATTTTTGTTAATCCACTATAGAATGGCGGTGTAGGAAATCGTCGCGTTGTTTACACTTTTCTACGGCGGACGGCTTTTGTTTTTTCTTGAATGATTCTTAAGCAGCTATCCGCCATTATCAAGAACAGAGCGGCTTCCCCGTGTCTATCGACATTCTGGACAATGCCGGATAGCTGCTCAAACGGGTCTTCAAGCAAAAGCCAAAAGTGTAAACAACGCTGTTGATTTCTACATGTGAGGCTATCTGAAAATATGCCAATCCCGGCTAGCTGCTGCCGCCCCATCTGTAAGGCCGCAGCCAAAATGCGCTACAATGCGCCCACTATCTTGCACAACAGGAATACTCAATGATCTACGGCATAGGCACCGACATCCTGCGTATCGAGCGCATCGAGCAGCTATACGAGAAATACGGCCAGGCATTGGCCGAACGCCTGCTCAGCCGCATCGAACTTTTGGAGTGGCGCTCCGTCGGCAACAAGGTAAACTTTTTGGCCAAGCGGTTTGCCGCCAAAGAAGCCTTTGCCAAAGCCGTGCACACCGGCTTGCGCTCGCCGGTAACGCTGCACCACATTTCCATCGCCCATGACAACCTCGGCCACCCCGAATTCGTGGTGGAGCCGCCCTTGCAGGAGTGGCTGCGCCAACAAGGCATCGGGCGCGTGCATTTGAGCCTGAGCGACGACAACGGCGCGGTGGTGGCCTTTGCCGTGGCCGAAAAAGGGTAGGGCAAGGCAGTTTATAAAAATAATAAAAACAATCACATCAAGTTTTAGCTTCGCAGAAACCCGGCTGTGGCTTCGCGAGACATCGTTTCAGGTAGCCTGCTGCACGGGCTGCCCGCTAAAACCATTTAATCCAAAGCAAATAGAGAAAGGAAACACCATGTTCTATAGCCGAAACGTCGTCAGCAACACCTTGCTATACGAACGCCCCGCCGACAGCATGGACGCCTTCAGCCAAAGCCTGGCCGAAATGCGCACCGCCCAGCGCCGCTTTGCCGCTGCCGGCGTGCAGGCACGTGTGGCCATGCTTGCTGCCTTTGCCGACCGGCTCGAAGCTGAAAAAACCAAGCTTGCCCGCATGATTTGCGAAGAAGTCGGCCGCTGCCTGCGCGAATGCGAAGCCGAGATGGACAAATCCGTTTCCCTCATCCGCTATTATGTGAAACTCGCCCCCCAGCTTCTGCAACACCAAACCATCGCCACCCAGGCCAGCCTCAGCCAAGTGCGCTTCGAGCCTTTAGGCGTGGTGCTGGCCGTGATGCCGTGGAACTACCCCGTGTGGCAGATTATTCGATTTGCCGTACCCGCCTTGTGCTCCGGCAATGCCTGTTTGGTAAAACCCGCGCCCAGCGTGGCCCGTGTAACCGCCGCCTTGTTTGATATTGTTGGCAGCGAATTGCCCTGGCGAGCCACTTGGTTGGCACACGAAGATGTGGAATACGCCATTGCCAAAACCGATGCCTTGGCCTTCACCGGCTCTGCCGACGTCGGCCGCCGCCTGGCCGGCTACGCCGGAAGCCATCTGAAAAAATCCGTAATGGAGCTTGGCGGCAGCAACGCCTTTATCGTGCTTGATGATGCCGATATCGCCCAAGCCGCCGCCGATGCCTGCTATGCCCGCTTCCGCGATGCCGGCCAATCCTGCAACGCCGGCAAACGCATCATCCTTACCAAAGGCATCGCCGCAGAGTTTACCCGCCTCTTCCTCGAACACTGCCGCCGCCTCACCCCCGGCTGTCCGCTCGATCCCGATACTACCCTCGCCCCGCTGCACCGCAAAGACCTGCAGCTGCAAGTGCACGAACAAGTGCAAGATGCGCTCGAACACGGTGCCAAGCTGCTGCTCGGCGGCGAGCTGCCCAACGAAGCCGACACCACCTTCTACCCCGCTACCGTGCTCGACAACATCACTCCCGCTTGCCGCATGTACCGCGAAGAAGTGTTCGGCCCCGCCGTGGGCATTTTCCACGCCCGCGATGCCGCCGATGCCGTGCGTCTGGCCAACGACAACCCGTTCGGGCTCGGCGCCAGCATCTACTCCGCCAATCTCGACAAAGCCTGGGAGCTTGGTCAGCAAATCGAAGCCGGCAGCGTATTCATCAACCGCCACACCAGCAGCGACCTGCGTCTGCCCTTCGGTGGCGTGAAAGACTCCGGCTTCGGGCGAGAGCTCTCCGAATTCGGATTGTATGAATTTGTGAACGTGAAGGCATATTGGCAGAAATAACGCGGCAGAAGGCTACCTGAAAATGTAAATCCGTTTTTCAGGTAGCCTTGTGTCTGCGCAGTAGGTCGGGCATTTATGCCCGACACCAGCCTAGAACATAAAATTCGGCATCCACACCCAAACCACATTTTTTCAGGTAGCCTCCTGCTTTGAGGCTACCTGAAAACCCACTAAGGACACACCATGTCAGTCGGACACTATGAAAATTTTCCCGTCGGCTCGCTGGTTTTACCGCGCCGCCTGCGCCGCCCGGTGCACGCCATCTATGCGTTTGCCCGCACTGCCGACGACATCGCCGACGAAGGCGATTTGCTCAATGAAGAGCGCCTGCGCCAGCTCGATAACCTGCGGGCAGAGCTCGACCGCCTGGCCGCCGGGCAAACCCCGCACAGCGAATTGATGCAGCGGCTCGAGCGCGAAGCCATCCGGCCGTTTAATCTTCCGCTCGAGCCTTTCTACCACTTACTTTCCGCCTTCAGCCAAGACGTGGTGAAAACCCGCTATCAGCACTTCGGCGAGCTGGTGGATTATGCCCGCCGCAGTGCCAATCCGATCGGCAGATTGCTGCTGCACCTCTATGGCCATACCGACCCGCTCAGCCTCGCCCAAAGCGACGGCATCTGCACCGCTCTGCAACTCATCAACTTCTGGCAAGACGTGGCCGTGGATTGGCAAAAAGGCCGCGTTTACTTGCCGCAAGAAGACTTAGGAAAATTCGGCGTGAGCGAAGCGCAAATTGCCGAAGGCCGCGCCGATGCCGCCTTCCAACGCCTGATGGCGCACCAATGCCAACGCGCCCACAAAATGCTCAAGGCCGGCTCCCCGCTAGGCCAAACCTTGCATGGCCGCATCGGCTTCGAGCTGCGCCTGATTATCCTCGGCGGGCAGAGCATTTTGCGCAAGCTGGAGGAAAACCGCTATAACGTCTTCACCCGCCGCCCCGTGCTCGGCGCGAAAGATTGGTGGCTGATGCTGAAACGGGCGTGGTTGAAAAAGTGAACGGCTGTATTCCGCCCAGCCAAAAGGCTACCTGAAAATTTTAGCTTCGCAGAAAATCACGAGCTCGTTCTCAGGTAGCCTTTTTGTTGCGCGGCAATATTGTTAACTTCAAGGATATTCAATTAGCGCATAGGCCGAATGGTTGTGGATGCTTTCGAAGTTTTCGCTTTCCACGCTGAAGCGGTCGATGCGCGGGTCATTTTTCAGTGCCACGGCGATGTCGCGCACCATGTCTTCCACGAATTTTGGGTTTTCGTAGGCGTGTTCGGTAACGTATTTTTCGTCGGGGCGTTTGAGCAGGCCGTAGAGCTGGCAGGAAGCTTTGTTTTCCACCAAATCGATGATTTCTTCAATGGAAACTTCCTGTTTGTGGCAGGTGAGGGTAACGGTAACGTGCGAGCGCTGGTTGTGCGCGCCGTATTGCGAAATTTCCTTGGAGCAGGGGCAGAGGCTGGTAACCGGAGCCAATACTTTGATTTGGTGGCTGTATTCTCCGCTGGCCGACACTTCGCCCTGCCAGGTGACGGCGTAGTCGAGAAATGAGGTGATGCCGCTCACGGGAGCGGCCTTTTTGCGGAAGAAGGGGAAGCTGATATTGATGCGGCCGGCTTGGGCATCGAGCCGCTCGAGCATATCGAGCGTAAGCTGGTGCAGGCTGGTGAAATCGAGCACCAGGTGCTGCCGCTCTTCCATCAGCGCCACAAAGCGCGACATATGCGTGCCTTTTTGCGAGGCGGGCAGGGCAACGGTCATGCCGATGCGGGCGATGGTGTGTTGCACGCCTTCTGCGCTCTGGATTTGCAGCGGGAAGTGCAGGTCTTTGATGCCCACTTGGTTGATGGGCATATTGCGTTGGTCGGGGCTGCTTTGCACGTCGGCAATGGCATTCATCCGTGGTTTCCTTATCTGGTGTGTGTGGCGGTGGATTAAGGGGGCGAAGTATAGCCCTGCCGCCGCCGCGGGGCAATTGTTGGCGCGAGTTTATAGTGTAGATTTATGGCTGCGATTTTGCCGCCCGCCCCGGCGGCGGGTGTTGCTTGCGCTTTTGGTTTATCATATTGCTTTCTCTGCATACTGCCGAGAACATCCTCTTTGCAGCCAGAAACCCCAAACACCCACACATAAGGAGGTGCCCATGTCCCGACCGCAACTAATTAAGCTACACCGTTCCCGCCAACACCGCATACTGGCCGGCGTGATGGGCGGCATTGCCGAATACCTCGGCTGGTCGCTCACGATGACGCGCATCCTGTTCGTCATCATTTCCTGCGCCAGCGTGGCCGTGCCGGGTATTTTAATTTACATTATCTTGTGGTTTATCATGCCGAATGCCACGCTCGATTCCTACCGCTAGTCCGTTTCAGGTAGCCTGCACAATCATTTTGCCCTTTCACGCACGGAAATCCCGATGAAACACACCGCTCTGATTATAACCGCTAGCCTGCTGCTCGCCGCCTGCCAAAGCACCGGCACGGTGGCGAAACACCAAAACGCGGCATTCCATCCCTTAACGCACGGCGAAAACAGCCACGAAGAATTCGCGCGGCACTGCGCCGCCGAACACGGCACATTGGGCGTGGTGCAGGCCGCCGACAACCGAAATGCCTACACGCTGGTTTGCCGCAGTGCCGACGGAACGCTGGACTACGGCTACGGCATCGGACGCAGATAATTCAGGTAGCCTGAACCTCCGCCAGCCGACAACTCACACAAGGACACCCCATGAACATCCTCTTCATCGCCGACCCGTTGGCCACCTTCAAAACCTACAAAGACACCACATACGCCATGATGCGCGAAGCCGCCAAGCGCGGGCACAAACTGCACCACACCCTCGCCGGCGAACTCTCCGTGCAAAAAGGCCAAGTGGTGGCCCAAGCCGCGCCTTTCCAATTTATCGGCGCGAAAGACGACCACGACCACGAATGGTTCAAGCCGCAGGATAAAGTGCAGGCTGCCCTGACCGAGTTCGATGCCGTGATTATGCGCACCGACCCACCGTTCGATATGCAATATCTCTACAGCACCCAACTGCTCACCCTCGCCGAACAGCAGGGCGCCAAAGTGTTCAACAGCGGGCAGGCCATGCGCGATTTCAACGAAAAACTCGCCATTTTGAATTTTTCCCGATTCACCGCGCCCACCCTTGTTTCCACCCGCGCCGCCGACGTGCGCGCCTTTCTAGCCGAACACGGCGACATCATCGTGAAACCGCTCGACGGCATGGGCGGCATGGGCATTTTCCGCCTCACCGGGCGCGATCCGAACATCGGCAGCATCCTCGAAACCCTGATGCGGCTGGATACGCGCACCATCATGGCACAGCGCTACATCCCCGAAATCGTGCATGGCGACAAACGCATCCTCGTGATTGACGGCGAAGTCGTGCCCTTTGCCCTTGCCCGCATTCCGCAGCAGGGCGAAACGCGCGGCAATCTGGCCGCAGGCGGGCGCGGCGTAGCGCAGGAATTGAGCGCGCACGACCGCGAAATCGCCGAAACCCTTGCCCCCGAGCTGAAACGGCGCGGCATTTTGCTGGCCGGTTTGGACGTGATTGGCAGCCATCTCACCGAAGTGAACGTAACCAGCCCCACCGGTTTCCAAGAAATCACCAAGCAAAAAGGCTTCGACGTAGCCGCCCGATTCATCGACGCGGTGGAGCGGAACGCGGCGTAGTTTTCAGGTAGCCTTAGCTGGTTTGGCCAAAGGCTACCTGAAACACCAAAATCCTATCCCCAACACACCCACACAAGGAATCCCCACTATGAAACCCGGCAAACGCGGCCTCGCGCGCCTGATCGCCGCCGCCCAATATTCCCGCGACGGCCTCGCCGCCGCCTACCGTAACGAAGCCGCCTTCCGCCAGCTGGTGTGGCTGCATGCCGTGCTGCTGCCCTTGGCGTTCTGCTTCGATTTCGATACGCCTGTGCGCATGCTGCTGGTGGGTGCATCGTTGCTCTCGCTGATTGTGGAGCTGTTCAACACCGCCATCGAAGCCGTAGTGGACAGGATTTCTGAAGAGTTGCACCCGCTCTCCAAAATCGCCAAAGATGCCGGCTCCGCCGCGCAGCTGGTGGCGCTGCTGCTTGTTAGCGTTTTTTGGCTGATGGCCTTCAACACCCTGTAGCCCAATCCCATTTAATAGAAAGGAAAGCATATGAAACTGAAGCAAATCGTTATTCTCTCCAGCCTGCTCTTGGCCGCTGCAGCCCAGGCAGAAGTGCGCGCAAGCCGGGCTTGGGCGCGGTTTACCGTGCCCGGCATGAATTCCGGCGGCGTGTTTATGCAGCTGGAAAACGGTATCCCTGCCGACGCACTGATCGGCGGCAGCAGCCCCGTGGCCGAAAGCGTGGAAATCCACGAACACGTGATGGCCGGCGGCAATATGCGCATGCAGGCCATGCCGCAAGGCCTGCCGCTGCCCGCCAACGAGCACACCGAGCTCAAACCCGGCGGCTACCACGTGATGCTGATCGGCCTCAAACAGCCCCTTACCGCCGGCAGCCGCTTCCCGCTCACGCTGAAATTCCGCCACGCCCCCGAGCAAACTGTGCAAGTGGAAGTGAAAAGCCCGAGTGATGAAGCGGGCGGCGATCATCACCACCATCATCACCATCACACGCATTAGCCGATAAGGTTTCAGGTAGCCTCTTGGTTGGGATGGAGGCTACCTGAAACCACAACTATTTAATTCAAATCATGAAAGACAACTTCCAGCTCCTCGACGACACCCGGCATATGTTGCAATGGCTTGCTGATGAGCCCTATACAGAAATCCGCAACAATGTCGAAAGCATTCTGCGCGAACAAATGGCCGACAGCCGCCTGCTCGATTTTGCCGTTACCTCCCCGCCCGATTGGCTCACCGTCGGCACCCGCTCCGAAAGCAATCCCGAAGCCGTAACCATAAACCGTACTGCCGTGGCCTTTGAGTTTTGCTTGCACGTGTCCGGCGGCGGCCGCACCCACGAGCTCCGAGGCGTGTATAGCTGGGCGGCCTGGCATCTGGATGGCAGCAGCGGCGAAGCAAACCAGCAAGTCTGGTTCGATATAGGCGGCACGCTGGCTGAGTTCGGCAAAGACGGCGCACTGCTCGAGCGGCTGAACCAAGGGGCAGCGGCATGAGCCGGGTGGATAATCGGATTTGGGTGTTCCAGGGCAGCGGCAGCCGGAATGTGTCGGCCTGCTTTTCCGGTAAAGAAAACGCAGAGCGCTGGATTCGGCAATACGCCCTCAGCGGCCTGCTCACCGCCTATCCGATTGACCAGCCGGTGTATGATTGGGCAGTGCAAAGCCAAATCATCCGCCCTACCAAAGACGAGCAACAAACTGCCCAATTCATCCAAAATTTCAGCAGCGCCCATTTGGAGCACTACCACTACGAAGCGGGCAAAGCAGCCTAAAGGCTACCTGAAAACCGAATCTTCAATGCAGTGGAAACGAGCCACGCGAGTTGCGGAGAAGCTCGGATAGATGCCAACCCATGAATAAAAAACCGCTACTTGCCCTATTCGGTACCATTCTTCTGCTGCTCGGCAGCGGCTATGTTTTTCTGCGGCACAGCAGCAATCCGCCCGGCAGCCTGCCCAACATCGGCAACAGCGTCGGCCTCAGCCCCAGGCAGCAAAGCCTGTTGCAACAGCCCGCCCTACCGCCCGGCAGCGAAATTGCCAAACTCGTTGTGCGCAAAGCCGAGCGCGAAATGGATGCCTACGATGCGCAAGGCAACCTGCTGAAAATCTATCCCATCGCACTCGGCTTTAGCCCGGTTGGCCACAAACAATTTGAAGGCGACGGCAAAACCCCCGAAGGCCGCTACACCATCAACGACCGCAATCCCTACAGCAGCCACCACAAAAACCTCGGCGTTTCCTACCCCAACGCCGCCGACCGCGACCATGCCGCCGCACAAGGTAAAAGCCCCGGCGGCGACATCAAAATCCACGCCCTGCACAACGGCTTAGGCATTATCGGCGCTCAACACATGCGCCGCGATTGGACCCACGGCTGCATTGCTGTAACCGATGGCGAAATCGACGAACTTTACGCCCACGTCAAACCGCAGGCTGAAATTGAGATTTTGCCTTAGCGGGCAGGGCAGTTTGGCATGGCAAAAGGCTACCTGAAAACGATTTACCGTTTTCAGGTAGCCTTTTATGTGGTTCAGTTGTTTCTATTCCCGCTTCTGTGCCACTGCCCATTCATACAGCGCCTTCTTATTCGCCCCGCTGATTTCCGCAGCCAGCGCGGCGGCTTTTTTCGGTGGCAGTTCGGCGGCGAGCAGGCTCATGATGTGCCGCGCCTGGTCGTTTAGTTCGTTGGCAGCTGCGGCTTCGGGCGGGTGCAGCACCAGCACCATCTCGCCGCGCGTCTGGTTGGCATCGGCACGCACGGCAGCCAGCACTTCGGCCACGCTGCCGCTGATGAAGGTTTCAAACGTTTTGCTGATTTCGCGTGCCAGCACCAAATGCCGGTTGGGCAGGATTTCGGCCATTTGGGCGAGTGCCGCCTCGATGCGGTGCGGCGTTTCAAACATTGCCACGGCATAGGGCACTTCGCGCCAACGCTCAAACCATTGCGCCCGTTCGCCCGCTTTGGGCGGCAGAAAGCCGGCAAAATAAAAATCCGACTGCGTTACCCCGGCCACGCTCAAAGCCGCCATCACCGCGCTGGCTCCGGCCACCGGCACCACCTTGAAGCCCGCCTCCCGAACGCCCGAGGCCAGCCGCGCGCCGGGGTCGCACACTGCCGGCGTGCCCGCATCCGATATCTGCGCCACCACCTGCCCGGCGGCGAGCGCGGCGGTGATGGTGTCAGTCATTTGCCGCTCATTGTGTTCGCGCACGCTCACGAGCTTGGCGCGGATGCCGTAGGCCGAGAGCAGCTGCTGGCTCACGCGCGTGTCTTCCGCGCACACCAAGTCTGCCCGCTGTAACACCGCCAGCGCGCGCAACGTGATGTCGGCCAGATTGCCGATGGGCGTTGCCACTACATACAGCGTTTGCGGCTCAATCTGCGCGGCCGCCTTATCCAATATTTTTTGCCACATGGTCTTCGGGTATGATTGCGTTTGAAACGCCGCAAACTATAGCAAATTAAATTCGCTTCCGATACGTCGTAGCGGAAGCCGGGCTGATTTGCGGTATCGCACGAAAGGAAAACCATGCGCCTCAACCATGCTGCCGGCCAAGCTGCCGAAGATACCGCCGCAGGCTACCTGAAACAACAAGGCTGCCGCATCTTGGCGCGCAACTGGCATTGCCGCTATGGCGAAATCGACATCATCGCCGAGCAGGGCGGGGTGTATTTGTTTGTGGAAGTGCGGCAGCGGCGCAGTCAAAGCTTCGGCGGCGCGGCAGCGAGCATCACCCCGGCCAAACTGGCCAAACTCAGCCGCAGCGCCGAAACCTGGCTCCAGCAAAATGCGCCGAATAAACCCTGCCGTATCGATGCCATCTTGATTGAAGGCGACCAGCCGCCGCAATGGTTGCAGAATATCGGCGGGTATTGAGGCGGCATGATGGGCGCAAGGTTACCTGACAAAGGGTTGGTTATTTAGTTTCGCAGTAACCTGCGCTGCTGGTTTGAGCGGTGTTGCAACCAATGTTTTCAGTTAGCCTCTATCCGCCTGCCCATTGCCGGCAATTGTTCAATCCAGCATATGCCGCTACAATAGCTGACGTTCTCATTTACTATTTTCAGGTAGCCTGTTGTGAACCCAGCCGCCCAACGCGTATTACAGCATTTCCAAGAAAGCATTGCCGCCAAACAGCAGTGTGCCGAACAATTGGCCGAGCCGACGGCGCGGGCAGCGGCTTTGCTGTTGGATTCGCTGATGGCCGACGGCAAGATTTTGGTGTGCGGCAACGGCGGTTCGGCAGCCGATGCGCAGCATTTTGCCGCCGAGCTCACCGGCCGTTTTGAAAAAGAACGTATGCCGCTGGGCGCCATCGCGCTCACCACCGATACTTCCGCGCTTACCGCTATCGGCAATGATTATGCCTTTGATCAGATTTTTGCCCGCCAAGTGTCGGCGCTCGGCCGCCCGGGCGATGTGTTGGTGGCGATTTCCACTTCCGGCAATTCCGGCAATGTGCTTGCCGCCATCGAAGCCGCCCGCGAGCAGGGCATGAGCGTAGTGGCACTCACCGGGCGCGACGGCGGCAAAATCGCCGGTGTGCTGGCTGAAGGCGATGTGCTGCTCAACGTGCCGCATCAGCGCACGGCGCGGATTCAGGAAATCCATATTCTGCTGATTCACGCCCTGTGCGATCATATCGATACCGCTTTGTTTGAAGAATAAACGCTTCACCTATTTCCGCTCAAAAGGACAATAAATCATGAAAAAAAGTTTCCGCCTCCTGCTGTTGTGCCTGCTGCCGTTGTCGCTTTCCGGCTGTGTTACTGCGCTGGTGGGCGCTGGCGCATTCGGTGTGATGTCGGCCACCGACCGCCGCAGCACCGGCGCGCAGGCTGACGACCAAGTGATGGAAGTGCGCATCCAAAACACGGCGCTCACTCATCTGCGCAACAACAACACCATGCAGGGCTTTGAGCCGAAGCTTTCTGTGGTGAGCTTCAACCGCCAGGTGCTGTTGATGGGCTTGGTGGCCAGCGAGGCTGATAAGGCATTTGTGGAGCGCGTGGCGCGCTCCCAGCCCAATGCCGAGAAGATTTACAACTATATTCAGGTAGCCACCAGCGCGCGCGGCTTCGGCGAGGTAAGCAACGATTCGTGGGTTACTTCCAAAGTGCGCACCACTTTGCTCGGCACCAAGGGCGTGTCGGCTAATCATGTGAAAGTGGTAACGTATAACGGCGTTACTTATGTAATGGGCATTCTCACGCCTGAAGAACAGGCGCTGGTGAGCAACACCGTGAGCACCACCGCCGGTGTGCAGCAAGTGGTTACGCTGTATGAAACCTTCGTGCCCAGCAATGTGCGCTAATACGCTTATCTTTGAATTGTAAGGAAAGTTCATGACCGGCAAAGAAATGCCTTCTTCTTCTAAAAAGCAGCCGCGCAGCACGTTTAGCCGCATTGTGTGGATCGCTTTTATTGTGGCCTTTATCGTGGTGTTCGCACTGGTGGCCATGGCTTGGCTCACGATGCAAAAATCCGATTCAGTGCGGGGCCCCAGTGATGCTTCCGCACCGCAGCAGGGTGTGGAAATTTGGCAGCCCAACGGTGCATCAGCTGCGGCCGGCCAAACCTACAGCCTGCCGCCGGCTGCCGATATGAATGCCGCTTCCCAAGCATCCGAGCCGGCACAAGATCGCCCCGCTGCGTCGCGTCGCGCCACTCCGGCCACCCCTGCTGGGGAAGAAGTGCCGATTCAGCCGATTGCCCCGCAGCAGGAAACCGAAATCCGACCGATTGAGGTGCCGGTGAAACCAGCGCCGCAACCTCAGCCGCGCCAGTCCGGTGGAGATGGCGGCGGCAATCCGGTGGACAACCTGTTTTAAAACGGAGGCTACCTGAAAGCAAAACTGCAACGCAGTTAAAGCGCCGAGCAGCAAAGCAAAGTTTCAGGTAACCTGTTTATGGCCATGATGTGCGGCAGTGCTTCATGGCCGGTATGAGAGGAGAGAGATAATGAAAGTTTACCGCTTGCTCACCGGCACAGACGATTCCGTGTTCTGCCGCCGCGTAACCGAAGCCCTGCAACAAGGTTGGGAACTGCACGGCAGCCCGACCATGACGCACACCGATAACGGCGTGCGTGTGGGACAGGCGATTGTGAAAGAAGTGGCGCAATACGACCCGAATAAGCCCCTGAGCGAATATTGAGATGCTGCAAACAGTAAAGGCTACCTGAAAACTTTTCAGGTAGCCTTTATCGTGTCTGGGCGGATAATCAGTTACTCTGCACTTGAACCCGGCTCGGAAACTTCGCGGCTACTTGGTTGATGATGCTATGAGTACGGGCACCGCGTTCAACCACCTGTTTCAGCCGTGCCTCGTCCAGCCCCTGCTTTTCTACTTCCTGCAGCACGCTGTGGTATTCGCTAAAGGCGCTGGTGCATTCGGCCAGCAGGGCATCATCTGGAATAGAGTGGCAGCCGCCTCGGTCGGAATTGGCCATAAAACCGGCACTATGCCGAACTGGCATCATCACGGCTTCGGGCACACTACCGAAATCGGTACGCTCATTGAGATGGGTGAGGAAGCGGTTTTCGTTGTTGATAAACACATTGTAGTGCTCGACAAACTCTTTCAGTTTCACGGTTTTGACGGCATCATAGCCGCGCCAGCCCAAAAGGGCGAGGGCCAGGGTGCCGCCGATGAGGATTTTTTTAGCTTTAGGGGACATGGTTTCTCCTTTGGTTGAGGGAAATGAAGAAATAAAGTCTTTGGCTTATGCTAGACTTTACATAAGGAACGAATTTTACATTAGTCACAGTGGAAGTTCCGCAGCTACTACGGCATAGGATGACTTTGCTGCAAGCTTGCTATTGCCTGTGGTTTGTTATCTTGTATGCAACCAATGATGCCGATATGTTTGATATCGGCATTGTATGATTTTGTTTTATATTATTTTAGTGTGTTTTTTGGATAGTCCAAACTACAGTTATGCTGTTTGAAACGACAAAATAAACTGGTTCAAATCTTCTGCCTGTGCCTGATAGCCGTTCGGCACGGAGAGGCGGTAATGGGTTTGCAGGTTGGCAGCGGCGAGGCAACCGTGTTGTTCGTGCACCCACAGCGGCCATAGGGCGCGCATGAAGGGGGGCACTTTTTTTTCTTGTAGCAGGCGGCTGATTTTTTTGCGGCCGTGCGGCAGGGGCAGGGTATCGCTAGGTTGCGGGGTACGCCAGATGCCGCAGTTGGGTTGAGTCAGGTTTTCAGGTAGCCCGTGGGTGGCGGGTTGCCATGCGGGTTGGGCAAGCAGTTTACCGGTGGTCCATTTGGCGGGAACGGGAAATAGGCAGCCGGCGTAGAGGATGGCGCGGCCGTGCGGCAGCGGCCATTGGGCTTGCCGCACGGCGGGGTTGGCGAGGGTGGCGGCGAATTGGCGTACGCTGTCGGCGCGGGGGCTGCCGAGGTGGTGGTGGCGGGCGAAGGTGTGCAGCTGGTGGGTTTGCCGCAAGGGGGAAAGTTGCCGCCACGAGGCTACCTGAAAACGGCCGTCGGCATCATATAGGCTGTGGTGTTCGGCTTGGCTGTAGTCTTCCAATAGCGCCAAGTCGTGTTGCAGGCGGCCGACAGTGGCGAGCAGTTGGCGGGTGAGGTGAGGCACGTGTTTTTGCCACGGGGGCAGGCCTTCGCGGCGTAGCCAGTTGCGCAGTAGGGCGGTGTCGGCGTTGCTGCTGTCTTCCACCCATGTCAGCTGGTGTTCTTGGGCGTAGGCGAGCAGCTCGGCGCGGGGAATGGCTAAGAGGGGGCGCCACAGACTGACGCTTTCGTTTAGTGCCCGCAGGGCTGGCATGGCGGAAAGCGCGCGCAGCCCGCCGCCGCGCAGGGTGGCCAGCAGTAGGGTTTCGGTCTGGTCGTCGGCATGGTGGGCGAGTGCGACGGCATCGGCGGTGCTTTGGGCGAAGCAGCGGTAGCGTTCGGCACGGGCGGCGGCTTCCAGCCCTAAGCGGCCAAATTCTACCTGCACACGTTCTATACGCAGCGGTACTTGCCATTGGGCGCACAGCTCGCGGCAAAATTCTGCCCATTGGTCGGCGGGGGTATCGAGGCCGTGGTGGACGTGCACCGCACTCAACTCCAGCGGCAATTCGTTGCGCAGGCTGCATAACAGGTGCAGCAAAACCACGGAATCGAGCCCGCCGCTGAAACCGACTTCCACGGCAAAACGGCCGGCGTTTGGCGCCGGCCATTGTTGGGCAAGGTGTTGCTGCAGGGGGTTATTTGTCGGTGAATTTTCCATAAGCCATGATGCGGTCGAAGCGTTTGGCCAGCAGCTGCTCCACTGGCTGGTGTTCCAAATCGGCCAGCTGCTGGCGGATGGTTTTGCGCACGTTGTTCATCACGGTTTCGTAATCGCGGTGTGCACCGCCCAAGGGCTCGGCGATGATTTGGTCGATCAGCTCGAGGCTCTTCAGTCGCTTGGCGGTGATGCCTAGGGCTTGCGCGGCATCGGCGGCTTTTTCGGCGGTTTTCCACAGAATGGAAGCGCAGCCTTCAGGCGAAATCACGGAATAGGTGGCGTATTGCAGCATGTTCACGGCATCGCCCACGGCAATGGCCAACGCACCGCCGGAGCCGCCTTCGCCAATTACGGTGCAGATAACCGGCACGCGTAAGCGGGTGAGTTCATACAGATTACGGCCGATGGCTTCGGATTGGCCGCGCTCTTCGGCGCCGATGCCGGGATAGGCACCGGGGGTGTCGATAAAGGTGAGCACGGGCAGGCCGAATTTTTCGGCAGTGCGCATCAGGCGCAGGGCTTTGCGGTAGCCTTCAGGGCGGGGCATGCCGAAATTACGGCGGATTTTGGCCTTGGTGTCGCGGCCTTTTTGGTGGCCGATAACCACTACACTCTGGCCTTCAAATTTGGCCAATCCGCCCACGATGGCATAGTCGTCGGCATAGTGGCGGTCGCCGTGCAGCTCTTCAAAATCGGTGCACAGCGCCTCGATGTAGTCGAGGGTGTAGGGACGCTGCGGATGGCGCGAAACCTGCATAATTTGCGCGGGGGTGAGCTTGGCAAAGATGCTTTTGGTGAGCTCGTTACTTTTCTTTTGCAGGCGTTCGATTTCTTCGGAAATATCCAATACCGAGTCGTTTTGCACGAAGCGCAGCTCTTCTATTTTCTGCACCAGTTCGGCAATGGGCTGTTCGAAATCGAGAAAAATCTGTTTCATGTGTCTGTTTCCTTGTTGTGGCTGCACCGATTGACGGAGGCAGCCCAAGCTAAGCACGCTTAGGGAGGCTAAAACACTTTATTTCCTACGGCATGGGTTCTGCTGTGCAGAAAAAATGTGCTTTATCTATAGCTGTAGCGTGGAGACGGTTTCTTAACATTACTTTGCGGTCTGAACCGCTGCAATGATACGCTAAGATGCGCAGTTTGTGCAGCTGTTGCTGCTGATTTTTCGTGGGTCAGGTTGGTTTCAGGTAGCCTTTAAAGTAGCTAACTGTTTTGTTGTATTGGGGCTTTTGCTAATTTTTGTTATGTTTATAAATGGAGGCAGCTAGTTTTAGTGGTGCAGCAACTCGGCTTTCTTTGGAAACCTAGTTTTTCTTTCTAAGCTGTGCTTTCAGGTAGCCTGTTGGTGGATGTTGCGAATAGGGCAGCTGCTAAATAATGCTACAGGCTACCTGAAAACCATTAGCTTGATTTTCAGGTAGCCTGACTGGGCGGAACTATTTGCTGTCGTTATTGCCTCGGCGGGAGAATTGAATGCCGAGCTGTTTGAGCTTGCGGTACAGATGGGTACGCTCAAGGCCGACTTTCTGCGCCACTTTGCTCATGTTGTGCCCTTCCTGGGCAATGTGGTATTCGAAATAGCGGCGTTCCAAGTCTTCGCGTAATTCGCGCAGGGGTAGGTCGAAGTTGAAGCCGCCCACCAGTTCGGAGGGTTGGTTGAGCGTAAACTGGCTGAGCACGGTCTGCACGTTTTCCAAACCGATTTCTTTGCTATCTGTGGTGAGTACGATGCTTTTTACCACGCTACGCAGCTGCTCGAAGTTGCCCGGCCAGTCGTATTGGCGTAGGGCGTTCAGGGCAGCAGTGTTGAATTTGACGGCGGTTTTACGGCTCTCGGAAAACTCCTGAATCAGCTGCTCTACCAAGAAAACAATGTCTTCCGGCTGGTTGCGCAAGGGCGGGATGCTGACCATGATGGCCGAGAGGTTGTTGAGCAGGCGGCTGTCGTAGTCGGGGCTGGTGATCAGCTCTTGTATCGGCTGGCTGCAGGCGCAGACGATACGCACGTTGTAGCGGTCGGCCTTGCCTAAGAGGAAGAGGATGCCTTGCTGGATACTTTTGCCGTATTGGGCGATGTCGCCCAGATAGAGCACGCCGTTGCTGGCTTTTTGCAGCAACTCGATGGGGCTGCCGCTGATTTGTTCAATTTTGCCGGGCTCCACCCAGGGGGAGTTGCTGGTTTGGAAGTAGTGCGCCACCAGTTCAAACGGTGAACCGGGCTCGCCGGAGAGCAGCACAGGGGCTTGGGTGCGGGCAGCGCGTTCGAGCTGCTGGTTGAGCTGCTTCACGGCTTCGCTGGTGCCGAGCTTATCCAGCGACATGGTGGAGGAAGCCTGCATGGCGCTGTGCTTGAAGGCGCGTTCTACGGCAGCCAAAAGCTTTTGCAGGGCGATGGGTTTTTCTAAGAAATCCAGCGCACCGATTTTGGTGGCTTCCACGGCAGTGTCGATGCTGGCGTGGCCGCTCATCATCACCACAGGCATATTGAGCTGGCCGGATTTGGCCCACTCTTTGAGCAGGGTAATGCCGTCGCAATCAGGCATCCAAATATCCAGCAACACCATGGTGGGGCGGGTTTGGTTTCGAAGTTGGCGGGCTTCTTCGGCATTTTCGGCCAGGGTAACTGAATAGCCTTCGTCTTGCAGGATTTCCGACAGCAAATCGCGGATGCCCACTTCATCATCTACAATCAAAATATCACTGCTGCGCATCGTTTTCCATCAGTAGGGGTAAAGTAATTTTCACACAAGCCCCGCCTTCCGGGCGGTTGGCCAGCGATATGCGGCCTTTGTGCTCTTCAATAATTTTTTTCACCACCGGCAAGCCCAAACCGGTGCCGCTGGGTTTGTCGGTAACATAGGGGTCGAAGGCATGGAGAAGCATGTCTTCGCTGAAACTTTTGCCGTTATTGCAAATGGTTAGCAGCACTTTCTCATTTTGCACTGCTGTTTGGAGCAACACTTTTGGCTGTTCGTCTGCAGCGGCGGCTTCGGCACCGTTTTTCAAAATATTGTGCAACACCTGGCGCATGGCGCCGGCATCGGCTTCGACCACGGCTTCTATATTACTGAAATCCGCTTCAAATGTACAATTTGAGCCCTCATACAACACCAACAGCTCGGCAGCCAAAACGTTTAAATCGATACGTTCCAGTTTGAGTTTCGGTGCTTTGGCGTAGTTGCGGAAGGCTTCAACCATGTCTTTCATGGCGGCCACCTGGTTGACGATGGTGTCGGTGGCGCGCTCAAGCATAGCGGCGTCTTTGTCGTCCAGCTTGCCGTCGAGCTTCCAGGCCAGGCGTTCGGCGGAAAGCTGGATGGGGGTGAGCGGATTGCGGATTTCGTGCGCCAGGCGTTGAGCCACTTCGCCCCATGCGGCTTCTTTCTGTGCCTGCACCAGCGCGGTTACGTCATCGAATACCAATACGGTGCCGGCTCCGTTGTCTTCGGGCAGACGGGTGGCCTTGCCTAGCAGGATGCGGGATTCATCGGGTGCAGCATAGGTGAGCTGCACGGGTTTGTCGCTATCAATGGTGGAAAGGATGGCAAGCAGCACTTGGGCGGCCAGCGCCTCGGCCACGCCGAGTTTATGCCATTCGTGCACGATGGTTTCTCGGCAGGCGGCCAAGTCGAGCATGAGAATATGCCCGGCACTGCTATTACAGGCTTTCAGGTAGCCTTGGTCGTCGAGCGTAACTACGCCGCTGGTGAGGCTGGAGAGCACGCATTCGAGGTAGTGACGGGCAGCCTCCTGGCGGATATGGGAGGCGTTGAGCTCGGCGGTCATGTGGTTGAACAGGGTGGTGAGGCGGCCGAGCTCGTCGTTACGGTACACGGCCAGCTGCTGCGAATAATTGCCCTGTGCCACGGAGCGTGCACCGGCGGCCAAGGAGAGAATCGGCGCGGTGAAGCGTTGGGCGAAAAACAGGGCAATCACCAGTGCGAGCAGAATAGCCAGCAGGGTGGCCATCAAGAGGGTGAACAGGAAGAAGGTTTGCAAGCCTTGCTTAGCATAGCTGATTTCGGCGTAGCGGGCGCGGGCGGCTTCAATCAGGGTAACGTCGTCGGCCACTTGTTTCTGCACCGGCTGGCGGAAGAACAAAATATAGTGTTGGCCGTGCAACTCGGGCAGGACGAGCCAGCCTTGGGCGTAGAGCGTGTGGCCGACGTTGGCCACGCTGCGGGCACTACCGGTGGTTTTCACCTGTTCGAGAATATCGCGTGTGAGCTCGGGTGGCGGCAATTTGTCGGCATCAGGCTGGCGGTATTCGGCGGCAGGGCTTAAGGTTTTGCTGTCGTAGAGCGCGAGTTGGTCGAAGTCGCTGTTAGCAGAAAGCTGCCCCAGAGCCTGCTTTGCATCTTGCTGCAACGACATTTCGCCGATTAAGGCTACCTGAACGGCGGCAGCCTTGCGCACCGAGGTATCCAGCGCCAAATCCAGCGCAGATTTGCTTAGATTCAGGCTGCGTTCCAGCGCTTGTTCGGTTTCGTTGCCAAACCAGGAGTCGATACTGTGTGAAATAAATTGGGCCGACACGCCGAATAAGAACAGGCCGGGCAGGATGGCCACCAGCATGAACATTTTGGCCAGGCGCAGGGCGGTTTGCGAGCCGAACACCCGTCTGCGCCGGTCGAGCCAGAGTTTCCAGAGTTGGGAGATGAGGATGGTGAGCAGAATGCCTAAGAGGGCGGCGCTGAAGGTGAGAATCCACCAAAAATACTGCGCCAGCTTGCTGGCGTGGCCGGTAGCGAGCGCCAGCACATACAGAGCGAGCATGCCCAGAACAGCGATGAAGGTGAGCAGACGGCGCATGGTTGCCCTTTATTGCTGGCTGATGAGTAGTTTGCGCCAGCCGGAATCGAGCTGCCAGCTCTTTGAGGTTTCGCCGTTGATTTGGAAGGGGCGCGGCAGATCGCTGATGCTCAGGCTCAAGCGGATGTCGGCAGCCACGTCGGCGGGGGCGGTGTCGGAGAGTGTGCCTTTATCGAGCACTTGCCAGTTGGCTACCGCGCCAACAGCCTTCAGTGCGGTGGGCAGGGTGCCGTATTCGGTGGAAAAAGAGCCGACGCTGACACGATAGCGGTCGGTGAGCGGATGGTAGGCGAGCTTGTAGTTGATGGTTTGTGCGGAGCCGACCAGCTGGCCGAGCCGCCAGCGGTAGGCGGCCAGGGTGGGCGATTGCAAGCGGTAGCTAAGTTGGAAATTAAGCGGCACGCCTTGTTTGAGGGCTACCTGAAGCTGGCCGGGCAGCTCGGTTTGGAAGCGGCTGTTTACCGACAGGCGGCCGTCGGTGGTGAGCGTGGCGCTGGAGCGGGTAACGTTGATGCCTTCCGCCTGTGCACCCACGGTTACGAAAGCCAGCAGGCAGCAGGCGAGCAGGCTAAGCAGTTTTGTGGATAAGCGCGTAATAGAAGCCATCTTGGTGCTGGTTGGGTAACAGGGTTTCGCTGCGTGTGCAGGCAGCGTCGGGGTGGCGTTGCAAAAAGGCTTGCAGCTGGCTGCCGTTTTCTTCGGCAAACAGCGAGCAGGTGGACAGGAGCATCCTGCCGCCGGGCTTGAGCGTGCGCCACAGGGCATCGAGCAGATCAGTTTGCTGGGCGGCTGTGTTCTTGGCATCCTGCGGACGGCGCAGCCATTTGATGTCGGGATGGCGGCGGGCAACGCCCGAGGCGGTGCAGGGCACGTCGGCCAGCACTGCGTCGAACAGAAGACCATCATAACACGAAGTCCATTGCCGTGCGTCGGCGGCGTGCAGCTCGGCGCTTAGATTGAGGCGGCTTAGGTTGTCGCGCACTTGTTGTAGGCGGGCGGGGTCGATATCGATAGCGGTAAGTGTGCAGTCTGCCCATTCGAGCAGGTGGCCGCTCTTGCCGCCGGGTGCGGCGCAGGCATCGAGTACGCGTTCGCCGTTTTGCACATTGAGCCAGGCGGCGGCTTGTTGTGCGCCCCAATCCTGTACAGACACGACGCCTTCGGCAAACAGCAGCAGGGCGGAAACAGGTACGGGCGTGGCCAGCATTACTGCGTGGCTGCCGAGGATTTCGGCCTGCATGCTGTGTTCGGCTAGGATTTTCAGGTAGCCTTCCGCATCGGTGTGCCGGCGGTTGATGCGCAGGGTCATCGGTGGATGGCTGTTGAAGGCTTCGGTGATTTGCAGCCAGTGTTCGGGGTAGTCTTGTTGCAGCCGTTCGAGCCACCAGTCGGGCAGGTTGTAGCGGCCTTCCAGGCTTTGCTGCGCCTGCTGCATCAGGCTGTCGCGCTCGCGCAGGAAGCGGCGGAGCAGGGCGTTGGTGAGGGCTTTGTATTGGCCTTTGCCGATTTTGCCGGCGGCGCGTACGGCTTCGTTTACCACGGCATGGGCGGCGTTGCGGCTGTAGGCGAGCTGGTAGAGGGCGGCCAATATCAGGCTGCGGATGTCGGCGCGGGGCAGGGGCTTGTTCAGCATCAGGCCGAGCAGGGAGTGCAGGCTACCTGAAAAGCGCTGGCAGCCGTAGGCAATATCTTGCAGCGCACCGCGTTCTTGGGCGGAGAGCTGTGGGTGGTCGCGCCAGATTTCGGCCAGCACGTCGGACAGATTGCGCCCGGCTTCAACGGCCGCCACGCTGTGGGCGGCGAGGGTTTGTATGTTGGCTAGGCTCATGCGTGTTCTGCTCCGAAGCGGCTGCCGACGGCAATAGGATGGCCGGCTAGGAAAGCGGCAGCTTCCATGCGGGCGCTGCCGGCAGGCTGCATGGTTTGAATCAGCAACGAGCCGCTGCCGCAGGCTACCTGAATACCGTTTTTATCGGCTTGTAACACGCTGCCAGTCACGCCGCCAGCGAAACTAGCTTGTGCAGCCCAGATTTTCAGTGGTTTGCCGTGGTAGTCGCACCAGGCACCGGGCACGGGGTTGAAGGCACGGATACAGCGTTCGATGGCTTCGGCGGGCTGCGTCCAATCGATTTGGGCATCGGCTTTGCTTAATTTGTGGGCGTAAGTGATGCCGTATTCGGGTTGAGGCTGGGCGTTACGTTGAGTATAGTGTTGCAAATCGGCAACAATGGCGCGTGCGCCGATTTCGGCCAGTTTGTCGTGCAGGGTTTGGGCGTTGTCGTTGGGGAGAATCGGGCAGGGATGGCGGCTGATAACGGCACCGGTGTCGAGTCCGGCATCCATTTGCATGATGCAGATGCCGGTTTCGCTATCGCCTGCTTCAATAGCACGCTGGATGGGGGCGGCACCGCGCCAGCGCGGCAACAGCGAAGCATGGATGTTGAGGCAACCGTAGCGCGGGATGTCGAGCACGGCTTGCGGCAACAATAAGCCGTAAGCGGCCACTACCATGATGTCGGCTTCCACAGCACGCAGCATTGCTTGTGCCGATTCGCTTTTCAAGCTTTCGGGTTGGGCTACCTGAAAACCGAGTTCGAGCGCAGTTTCTTTCACTGGAGAAGCTTGCAGCTTCATGCCGCGCCCTTTGGGGCGGTCGGGCTGGGTGAGCACCAGCGGGATATCGAAGCCGGCTTCGGCAATGGCGCGCAGGGCCGTGGCGGCGAAATCGGGGGTGCCGGCAAAAATTACTTTGCGAATCATGGTTTCAGGTAGCCTCTTGCTTGGATTAGAGCGTGTGTTTGTCGAGTTTCTTCATCTTGGTTTTGATGCGTTCCTGCTTCAGGCGCGACAGATATTGCACGAAAACTTTGCCGTCGAGGTGGTCGATTTCGTGCTGAATGCAGATGGCTTGCAGGCCGTCGGCTCGGATGGTGTAGGGCTTGCCTTCTGCATCCAGCGCTTCGGCTACGATGCTTTCGGCTCGGGTTACTTTGTCGTATATGCCTGGCACGGATAGGCAGCCTTCTTCATACACAGTTTCGCCGTCGCGTTCGATAATCACTGGATTAATCAGTACTTGCAGTTGGTCGCGGCTTTCGGATAAGTCCATCACCACCACACGCTCGTGTACGTCCACTTGCGTGGCGGCCAGGCCGATGCCTTTTGCTTCATACATGGTTTCGGCCATGTCGGCCACCAGTTGTTTGATGCGCTCGTCCACCTGTTCTACCGGTTTGGCCACTAGGTTCAGGCGGGGGTCGGGATAGCGCAAAATATTCAGTAAAGCCATTTGATTTCTCTCTTAAGTGTGCATAGATAGACACGTTCTTGTTGCAGTTGTAACGGTTTTTTCGCCTGAATACTGGCGCAAGATACCTAAAATGTTCTATGATTCCGTTAATTTCATCAACAACAACGTAAATAAAGCGTTATCAGGTTCGTTAATCCTAAAGGGAAACTCTCTCATGAGAAAACATATTATAACCTTGCTTTGCGCCATTGGCTTGACTGTTTCTGCATTGCCCGCCGAGGCTGGTCCTCTGCGTGTGCGCCCCAACGCCCCTGCACGCTACACCGTGCGTACCGGCGACACCTTGTGGGGTATTTCCGGTAGATACCTTTATCGCCCATGGAAATGGCCGCAGTTGTGGGGCGCCAACCGCCGCACCATCCGCAATCCTCATCTGATTTATCCGGGCCAAGTGTTGGTGTTGCACTATGTAAACGGCCAGCCGCGCCTGCGTATAGACAACGCCGGCGGTATCCCCACCGTTAAATTGCAGCCGCGCGTGCGTGAAACTTCTTCCGGTTATGGCATCTCTACCCTCAATCTGAACTACTACCGTATGTTCATGAAACATCCGCAGGTGATTGCCCGCCGCACCACCCAAGATGCGCCGCGCATCATCGCCGGCCCGGAAGGCAAAACCATGTACTCCTTGGGTGACCGTATTTATGCCTACGGTATTACTGAATCGGGCGAATACTTGGTTTACCGCCCGGTTAAAGACATTATCGATCCGGAAACCGGTAAATTTATCGGCCAGCTGGTTGTGTTCAGCGGCAAATTGGCCACTCTGCCGGTAACCAGTACTGCTTTGGCCGAACGTTCTGAAAGCGATCGTCAAGCACTGCCGGACAACCAATACTACACCCGCCATCATCCTCTGGTGAAAGTGCCGACCGAAACCGCACAAGCTTTGCAGATTCGTGAGCAAGTGGCTGAAATCCGCCAAGGCGACTATCTGCTGCGCTATAACGGCGAAGAGGACGCCTTCAATATGATGCCGCATGAGCCGGAAAACCAAGTGCGTGCCCGCATCGTGGATGTACTGGATGGTATCAGCGAAGCCGGCCGCTTTAGCACCATTATCCTGAACAAAGGCTCGGCTGATGGTTTGGATAAAGGTACCGTGGTAAGCCTGTACCGTCAGAGCCGCCAAGTGCGCACCGATATCAATCCTAGCCCGACTGTGAAGTATGTAAGTATTCCGGCTGAAGAAATAGGTTTGGCTATGGTGTATAACGTGGGCGAACATGTTTCTTCCGCTATCGTGCTGGAGTCTAGAGTAAACGTATCAGTGGGTGATTTGGCCACCGAACCCGGCCATGATTTGGATGATATGGGGCATCAGTACCGCCACGAGCCCAACAATCCGCAAGGCCCGTATGAATACGACCATCACCAATACGACTTACGCAGCAATATCGATCCGACCCGCTAAGCGTGAAGAAGTGTGATGGAATCAAAGGCTACCTGAAAATTCAGGTAGCCTTTTGTTATAGGATATGGTGTTGGAATAGGCAGAAATACTGTCGGGATGCCTTCAAAGGTAGCGGGTATAGTGGGTTTGAATTTATTGTATCGATGTTGTATTTATCTTTTTCAAGTTTCAGGCAGCCTTGAGTAATCATTGTACCGGGCACAGGTATCCAAGTGATGGCTAGCTGAAATGTTGCGCCCATAGTTTCCGCATGATAGGGGTGATGGGAAATTCATCATCCAAGTCTTCATCCAGCAGAGACCAATAGCGCGCGAGCGGGTGGAAATCCTGCCATTGCTGTTCTAGCAAGGCACAAATAGTGTGTTCGATTGCCGAATCGGGTGTGGCTTCTTCAGCCAGGTAATCATTGAATGAGGCAAGGATGAGCCCCATCAAGTCGAGCTGCTCTTGGTGTGAGAAGCTGCCGGTTTGGTAGGCATGGATGAACTCGGGCAGGCGATCCGGGTTGGCGTTTTCCAATTCCCAGTCTTGCATGTTGGGGTGGCAGGCTAGGCCGAGAAGGCTGCTGAGTTTTTCGTAGAAGTGCATAGCTGAGAAGAGTTTTTCTATTGGCTGACTGGATGATAAAGGCTACCTGAAAATTGCTGGCTGGCATTTTCAGGTAGCCTTTTACTGTTTGGGTTGGCAGAAACCACTTACCAAACTGGTTTACTAGTTCAGCCGTTGCAGGCGGGCGATACGGTCGTCGAGGGTAGGATGAGTGCTGAACAGGGAGCGCAGGGTGCTGTCGTTGATGCCTATGGCGGCCATTTGGGGTGGCAGGCTGCTTTGGCTGCCTTTGAGCCGTTGCAGGGCGCAGATCATTTTGGGTGCGCCCACCAGTTTGGCGGCGCCGGCATCGGCACGATATTCGCGCTGGCGGCTGAACCACATCACGATGATGCCGGCCAGCCAGCCGAAGACCACTTGCAGCACCATGCTGACTATGGTTTGGATGGCGTTGCTGCCGCCATCTTGCTGCCGATTTTGGCGCAGGGAGGAGGCAATCACGGAAGCGATAATTTGGGAGAAAAACAGCACGAAAGTATTCACCACGCCTTGAATCAGGGTGAGTGTAACCATATCGCCGTTGCCGACGTGGGCCATTTCGTGTGCGAGCACGGCTTCCACTTCGTCGCGGCTCATGAGTTGCAAGAGGCCGGTGCTGACGGCAACCAGCGAGCTGTTGCGGCTGGCGCCGGTGGCAAAGGCATTGGGCTCGGGCGATTCATAAACGGCCACTTCGGGGGTTTGCAGGTTCCATTGTTTGGCCTGTGCTTCCACCACGCGCACGAGCCAATCTTCGGTTTCGTTGCGCGGCTGGCGGATAACGTAGGCACCCACGGCCTGCTTGGCGCTGCTTTTCGACATGAGAAGGGCAATCAGCGAGCCGGAAAAGCCGGTGATGGCGGAGAGCAGCAGCAGGCCGGAGATGTCTTGCGGATTGAGTCCGAGCAGCCCGAACAGCAGGCGGGCGGCCAGGAGCACGGCCATATTGGTGAGGAGGAAGAGGATTATGCGCTTCACGGTATCAGTCTGGGTGGTTTGGTTTCAGGTAGACTTTGGGCTTCTGCTTTATGTTTACTACTGGCCGCTGCGGCATGATGTTGTTGTGCCGCTTTGGCAGGAATGTTGTTGGGTGTGCTGTTGGATACGGTAGTTTCTTGGCGAAACTGGTTTATTGCTTTTATGCGGTAAAACAGAGGTTTCAGGTAGCCTTTTATTGTTGCGGTAATCAGGCAATATATTGCCATAAAATCGCTGCTTTGAGGCTACCTGAAAATCAGTTCTTGGTTTCTTAATCGTTAAATCAACCGACCATCAATCCAGCTGGGCGACAGTTTTACCGATGCCGCGCAGTTGGGCAAGTTTTTGTTCCACAGTTTGCTGCTGGCGGCGGAATTCAGCCAGCTCGGCAGTGGTGAGCCGTTTGGCGGGCAGGGCGACCCCGGCGGGGTTGACCGGCACACCGTTGAGGCGTACTTCGTAGTGCAGGTGCGGGCCGGTGCTGCGGCCGGTGGTGCCGATGAAGCCGATGATGTCGCCGGCGCGCACGCGCTGACCGGGGGCGGCATTGGCGGAAAACGCGCTCATGTGGCCGTAGAGCGTTTGCATACTGTCGTTGTGGCGCAGGATTACGGTGTTGCCGTAGCCGCCTTTGGGGCCGCGGAATTCCACGATGCCGTCGGACGGGGCGTGAATCGGCGTGCCGGTAGGAGCAGCATAGTCGATGCCGGTGTGCATGCGCAAATAGCCCAATATCGGGTGGACGCGCACGCCGAAGGGCGAGCTGATGCGGCTGCCCGGCACGGGCTGGGTCTCAAACCCTTTTTTCAGCGGCTGGCCGTGTTCGTCGTAGTAGCGGCCGTTGCCGTCTTCGCCGAAATAGTAGGCGCGGTAGAGCTTGCCTTGGTGGCTGATTTCTACGGCGAGGATGTCGCCCATGGAAATTTGTTGGCCGTGAAAGTAGTTTACCTGATAAAGAATGCGCACGGTATCGCCGGCTTCGAGTTTGTAGAGATCGAGCCGGTTGCTGAGCAGTTCGCGCAGGGAGTCACGGACTTCGGCAGGGATTTCGGCACGCGACATGGCGCCGGCGGTGGTGCCGCTGGAGCGGATAATAACGGATTTGAGCGTGGACAGGGTGGTGGTTTTTACGTCGTCGGTTTTGGCCTGCCAGCGGTTGCCGGCATAGGCTAAATCAACCAGTTGGGTTTCGCCGTTGTCGTCGTCGTTGAAAAACTGCACCTGCACGGGGCGGCGCTGGGCATCGAGCCTGAGGCTGACGGTTTGATCGGGGTGCAGGTGGGGCTGTTTGCCTTCTGGGGCGGCGGCTTGGGTGATGTCCTGAATTTGTTGGGCGGAAATGTTGAAGCGTTCCAACACGTTGCGCAGGGAGTCGCCGGGCTGGATGACTTCGTCGCTCCAGTAGCCGGTGGCCGGGGTTTTGCCTTTGGCGCGCACGGTGGCGAGTTTTTCCACGATGCGTTTGCTCTGCATCGCGCCTTCCGGCTTGGCCGAGGCGGCGGCGATGATGGCAATCAGGATGAATACGCCCAGCAACGCAGCGGCCGCAACAAGGGCGATGCGGGCGCGGCGGGGCAGGCGGGAGAATAGGGTGGATGGGGACACGGTTGGGCGGGATGCCGTTGCGGCAAACGGGTCTATCGGAAGCACGTTATTTTAATGGATAGGCAGGGCGGGGCGGTTGCCGCTTTGCGGTTTTTTACTTGTTATTGAACTAGGGTGCGGCTGGAAACCGACACAGGAGCGGCAAACGGTTGGGTTTGGTTGGGGATTTTGGCTTCAGGTAGCCTGTTCTTTGCGTAAAGGTTACCTGAAAAATATTGTGAATGCTGGGTAGCGGCTGAACGCAGTATGTGGCGTTGGCTTATGCCCTTGCTGAATGATTTTCAGGTAGCCTGTACCGTTTGCAACAGGCTACCTGAAAATCGTATTAACGTTTGGTGCATTAACCATCCTGCTGCTGATTGAGCTGGATAAATTCGGCCATGGTCATATCGGCGGCGGTGATGGCGGGGGTCATGATTTGCTGCACGGTGCGGCCGATGGAGTCGTTGGTGTCGCTATGGCTGCCATACACGAACAGCTGGAATAAGTCGGCCACGCGGATGGCTTCGGGGCTGGTTTTCAGCATCCAGCCGTTGCGCAGGCTTTGTGCAATGTAACCGCGTCGGGCGAGTTGTTCCAACAGGTCGCCCAGCTCGTCGTAGCCCATTTGGATATGGCGGCGGAACTGTTGGGTTTTCAGGCTTTTGCCTTGGCTTTGTGCTTGGGCGAGCAGGGTGAGGATACCCAAGGCGTCGTGAAACCGCGTGCCGTGGCAGCCTTGGCGGCGGAAGGCATCGCCTTCCCAGTAGGAAAGCGAGGCGGCCAGGAGTGCACCGCTGAGGATGACAATCCAGTTTAAGTTGAGCCACAGCAGAAACATTGGCACGGCGGCAAAGGTGCCGTACACCAACTGATAGCTGTTGAAGTTGGCCACATATACGCCGAATCCACGCCGCAACAGCTCGATAGACACGGCCGCCAGCGCGGCGCTGAGCAGGGCGTGGCGGAGGGGCACGTAGCGGGCTGGCACAAGCTTGTAGAGCAGGCAGAGCATGCTCCAGGTGGCGGTGAGGGCAACCGTGAATTGCAGCAGCGAGGCGAGCAGCGGATAGTGCAGATAAAACAGGGTGCGCCGCCACACCACGCCCCACAGCGACATACCCACGCCTACCAGCAGCGGCCCCAGGCTGAGTAGCGCCCAATATACCAGCACTCGGGTAACGATGCTGCGTGGGCGTTTTACTCGCCAGATTTGGTTGAAGGTGCGCTCGATGGTGTGCACCAGCATCAGCGAGGTGATGATCATCATGGCGATACCGATGGCGGTGAGGCGGCTGGCGTGGTCGCGGAATTGGAAAATATAGTCGCTCACTGCCGCCACGCCGGCCGGCATCATGATTTCCGACACCAAGCGGTGAAACTGGGCAGAAAAATCGGCAAACACGGGAAAAGCGGATACCACCACCACGACCACGGTAAACAGCGGCACCAAGGCCAGCAGCGTGGTAAATGTGAGGCTTGACGACACCTGCGGAATGTTCACTTCATAAAAACGCGCATAGAGAAAACGGGCAAACGCCAGCGTCCGCGAGTGGCGCAGGGGTTCGGGCAGGGAGAATTTTGGCAGTAGGCGCATGGTGTGTTGGGGCTACCTGAAAATCTGTTTTGGTTTTTTCAGGTAGCCTGTATATTTGGTTTAAATGACGGCGGCTGAATGTTTTAAAATAATAGCGTTGCGAGCCAGCCGAATCAGTCGGCTTGCCGCATTGTAAAATAATGTTATTGAAAAGACAAAACCGCCCTGCCAGTGCAGGGCGGGAGCGAGGCAAACCATGAACATCACCGTATTGGCCGTGGGCAACAAAATGCCCGGTTGGGTGGACGAAGCCGTGAAGGAATACGCCAAACGTTTCGGCCGCGACATCAAATACACCTTGAAGGAAATCAAGCCGGAAAAACGTGGCGCGGGCGTGAATGCGGCGCAGGGCATGGCGGCGGAAGAAAAACGCATCTTGGAAGCCATGCCGGCCGATGCGTTTTTGGTGGTGTTAGACGAGCGCGGCGTTGCGCCCACTTCGCAGGAGCTGGCAGGCCACCTGAAAAAATGGCAGCAGAACGGGCAGCATGTTTGCATGGTAATCGGCGGGGCAGACGGGCTCACCGAGCGCATCAAACAACAAGCCGGCCTGATGCTGCGCCTCTCCAGCCTTACCCTGCCGCACGGCATGGTGCGCGTGTTGCTCACCGAACAGCTGTATCGGGCGGTGTCGATTCTGCACAATCATCCGTACCACCGTGAGTAATAGTTTGGTGAAAACCGCGCATAAAAAATCGCCCCGACAAAAGCGGGGCGCAAAAGGAACACAAACCACTACCAAAATTGGGCATCCTGCCATCAGGCAGAATGTTGAAATTTGGCGGTTCGGCACAAGGCAGAGCAACCTTGCTTCGCCGAACGTGAATGCATCATACCGAAAAGCAGTCTAATTAGCAAATGATAATTATTTTTATTATATTAAAATGATGTAATATCTTGTTAATTTGATGCGTTACAACTTATAAAAAATAATATAAATCAACGAAGTAAAGCCTGAATCTGCCTATCAGCAGCTACTCTAACATTTCCCGTAAGCTCACTCTAAATCAGCGCATTGTTGGCACGACTGCCAATCCTGATTCAAAGTTAATCTGCTATGGGGTAAGATGCCGACCGTTTGCCAACATTATAAAGCCCTGCCTTGATGAAACATTTGCGCCAAATCATTCTTGATACAGAAACTACCGGTTTCTACTACGACCGTGACGACCGCCTCATCGAATTTGCCGGCCTGGAAATGATCGACCGCCGCCTCACCGGCAACTATCTGCATTTATACGTCCATCCCGAACGCGACATTCCCGAAGAAGCCGCCAAAGTGCACGGCATTACGCTAGACCAGCTCGAAGGCAAGCCCAAGTTTGCCGAAATTGGGCAGCAGATCGCCGATTTTATTGCCGGCGCCGAGCTGGTTATCCACAACGCCCCGTTCGACGTGGGCTTTCTCAACGCCGAATTCCGCCGTGCCGGGTTGCCGAGCGTGGAGGAGCTGACTGCTAATGTGGTGGATACGCTGGTGATGGCGCGCGCCATGTATCCCGGCCAGAAAAATTCGCTGGATGCCTTGTGTACCCGCCTCGAAGTGGATCGCAGCAAACGCGTATTCCACGGCGCATTAATCGACTGCGAATTGCTAAGTGAAGTCTATCTGGGTATGACCCGCTCGCAATTCAGCCTGGCCGACCAGTTTGCCGAAGAAGAAAGCGCCGAGGCCGATGCGCCTGCTGTGGTGATTGCACCCACCGAACGCCCGGCGCAGCTGAAAGTATTGGTTGCCAACGCCGAGGAAAATGCCGCTCACGAAGCCTATCTGGACGAATTGGACAAAAAAGCCGAAGGCGGCAGCATTTGGCGGAAAACGCCATGAGCCGCTATATCGCCCTCGTGCCTGCTGCCGGCGTGGGCAGCCGCTTCGGCGCCGCCCTGCCCAAACAATACGTGCAGATAGCCGGCCGCACCGTGCTGGAACACACCCTGCGCCGCCTGCTGGTCGAGCCGCAGATCGTTCAGGTAGCCGTGGTGTTGGCGCGGGATGATGCGTGGTTTGAGCGGGAAGTGAGGCTACCTGAAAATTTGGCCGCCAAACTGCGAACGCTGTATTGCGGCGGCGAGAGCCGTGCTGAAAGCGTGTTTAACGGGCTGAGTTCGCTGTTGAAACACGGCGTGATGCGGCCGGACGATAAAGTGCTGGTGCACGATGCCGCCCGCTGCTGCCTGCCGGTCGAAGCCTTGCAGCGGCTGCTGCAAGAAGCCGGGCAGCATTCGGTTGGCGGCATTTTGGCTTTGCCCGTGGCCGATACGCTCAAGCGCGGCAACGGCGAAAATCACATTGCCGAAACAGTGAGCCGAAGCGGTTTGTGGCAGGCACAAACCCCGCAGTTATTCCCCGCCGCCTTGCTGCAACGGGCGCTGGCTGATGCCAATCCGGCAGAAATTACCGACGAGGCCTCCGCCGTTGAGCGGCTGGGTTTGCAGCCCCTGTTGGTGCAGGGCGACAGCCGCAATTTAAAATTGACTTGGCCGGCAGACGAGAGGATTGCACGGCTGCTGTTGCAGGAAGAGGCTACCTGAAAAAATTCAGGTAGCCTGTTAAGTAGTAACGAATTTATCAAGCCAAACTTGCTGCTTAATAAGTACGCTAGAAGAAGATGATTATGACTAAAAGAATAATCTTTGCATGCGGCATATCTACTTTATTTTTATTTGTTTATTTTCTTTTTGGCTATAAGGAAATAGATGAAACAAAGTTACAAGGCCTTCATGACGGGCATATCCAGCTTAATGAAATAACAAATTTCAAATGGGATTATGCTGATTTATATGTACATAATGTAGATTTTCAGAAAATAGTTTTCTATAAAAATAATCATGTTGTTTTTACAGAAACGGTTCAGTTAAATAAATATGGCGATTTAGTATCTCAGTATTTGTTTACTGGTGAACGTGATGGCACATTGTACTATAAATGTAGCTTTGAGAGCGGAAAACTGCAATTTGTTGGAAAAGAGAAATTGGAATTATCCGGTGGTTTTCTTTATTTTTATAAGCCGATTGATTGTGTCCCTAACCAGGTTAATCCATTAAAGTAGGCTGGTATGAGAACCTGTTTTATAAAAGGCTACCTGAAAGTGCCATCTGGTTTTCAGGTAGCCTGAAAGAGCGGGCAAACTGCTGTTTGGAAGCGGTTTGCCCGTTGGTTTTGGCCGGATGGTTTAGGCGGCTTCCCCCGAAGTGACCGAATACGCTTTGCCCTCGTGCCCGTCTTCGTCGATGATTTGGCGCACGGCGGCGGCGAGGGCGGTGCGGGTCATGTATTGGCGGGGGATGGCGGGGAGCTGTTCGTGCAGTTGATAAGCGGTGTTGTCGCCGTTGGCGAGGCCGCAGGGGCGCAGGATGGTCCAGGCGAGGGGGCTTTGGCGCAGGGCGTTTTCGGCTTCGGTTTTGGCGGCCACGGCTTCGCCCAGGGCTTGTTTGAACATGTCGCTCATCAGGGGGTATTGTTCGCCGCAGCCCATGCTGGTGACGAGGATGAAGCGGGCTTGGGGGGCGTGCTGTTCGAGGGCGCGGATGATGTGGAGGTTGCCGGTGGCGTCGCTGCGGATGCCTTGTTCGTTTTTGCCGCCGACAAAGCTGACGACGGTGTCGGGCCGGTATTGCTGCACGGCTTGGGCGACGGCTTCTGCATCAAGTGTGTCGGCAACGGTGGTGCGGATGTGGTGGTTGGCGAAAAATTCGTCTGCTTGTTGCTCCGGCAGCCTTAATGCGGCGACGGCGGTTTCGCGTTCGAGGGGGCTTAATTGGTGGATGAGTTGGCGGCCGCTGGGGCCGTTGGCGCCGAATATCATCAGCATGGGGTGCTCCTGTTGGGGGTTGAATGGGTGCAGGCTGCTTTTGGGTTTTCAGGCAGCCTGCACTTTGATGATTCTGGGCGCGGGCTGCTTTCAGGTAGCCTTAAATGCGTGGCGCGGGTTTAGGCGAACAGGGCGCGCATGGCTTGGATTTGGTTTTGTTTGAGTTCGCCGGCTTCGTCGCGGCCGACGAAGATTTTGAACATGGCGCCGCCGTTGCGGTTCACAAAGTTGAGCGATACGGTGTCTTTGCCCATAAAGGGGCGTTCGATCAGGTAGATGGCGGCGCAGTTTTCGTAATAGATGTGGCCGTGGATGCCGCCTTCTTCGGCGTGTTCGAAGTTGTAGAAGCCGCGGCCGACTTTGCCGTTGGGGATTTTGCCGGTCACTTCGGCAATCACGTCGGGGGTGTGGGCGATGAAGGTGACGGCTTCGTTCCAGCCGGCCAGCGCCTGCATGATTTCGACAAAGCGGCTGCCTTCGGTTTTTTTGATGAGCTGGGCGGGCAGGCAGTTGATCACGTCTTCAAAGCTGCATTGGTGCTGCCCGGCAAGCATTTCGAGGATTTGGCCGGGGTTTTCGGCCAGTGAGTTGCGCAATACGGTTTGTTGTTCGCTGGAGAGTTTTTGCATCGTGTTTTCCTTTTCATCAGGTGGGAGGGACATCATGAGTTTACGGGTGAGGGTGGGCGACCAATAACGGCCGCTGGTGTTGAGGATGGCTTGGCCGTCCTCGTGAATGGTTAGCAGATCGGCTTGCTGCCATTGGTGCAGCAGGGTTTGCGCTTCGGCGTTGTCGGCAAATAGGGTGGTGTCGATGCGGCCGAGTTCGATGTCGTGCTGCACTTGGCCGAGCAGGGTTTTGTGTCGGCCGTGGCTGCTCATGAAGGAGAGGGTTTTTTGGCCGGGTGGGGCATTCAGGTAGCCTTTGAGGTCGCTTTGCACTTGGTAGCTGAAGCCGCCGAAGTTACCGCCTGCGCCGGAACCGAAGGCGAGGCAGGGCATATTAGATTTGACGAGGGTGTTGTAGCGGTTGCGTTCGCCGCGGCCGGGGTAGGCGAAATGGTTGTTGCTGACTTGTTGCCAGCCGAGCCGCGCCAGTTCGCGCACGGCGTAGGCGTAGTGTTGGGATTGCACGTCGAAGCCGAGTGGCGGCGGGAATGCGCCTTTCTCCACCATGCGGTTGATGGGCAGGAAGGGGTAGCAGTTGAATGCGTAGGTGTCGAGACCGGACAGGGGCAGGCCGGCGGCGCGTTCGATGTCGTGCGCCCAGATGTCGTCGGTTTGGCCGGGCAGGCCGAAAATCAGGTCGGCTACGATCACGGCATCGAGGCCGCACAGTTCTTTCAGGTAGCCATAGGCTTCTTCGCCGCTGTGTTTGCGCCCGAGGCGGCGGCGGATGGCGGTGTTGAAGGTTTGAATGCCGATGGAAATGCGGTTCACACCCGCTTCGACGGCGGCACGGGCTTTGTCGAGCCCGAAGTGGCTGATGCGGCCTTCGAGGGTGAATTCGCAGTCGTCGGCCAGCGGCAGGTATTGGTAGCAGGCGCGGATGAGGCGCACCAAATCGGGCGTGTCGAGTGCGGTGGGCGTGCCGCCGCCGAAATACACGGCTTGGATTTTACCACTGCCAGTGCGCTGTTTGGCTTCGGCGGCCAACTCTTCAATCACTTTGTCCACATACACGCCGCCGTGCTCTTCTTTCCAGGCGTTGCGGTAGAAGCCGCAGAACACGCAGTGGTTGGCGCAGAAGGGGATGTGGAGGTAGGCCAGGCCGTCTTCATCGAGCGAATGGGCGATTTGGCTTTGCCACAGTTTCTGCCATTGCGGCATCGGCACGGGCACGCCACCCCAAATCGGCATCAACGCCTGCCTTTCGGGAAAGGCTTGCGGCGCGGCTTCTTTCGACGGCCAGCGGATGGTTTGGATGGTGGGTGGGGAGGCGGTGGCAGGCATAGGATTTTATGGATAAATGGTAAACAAAATAAGAATTAATTCTACTACACAGAAGGGTGTTGCTGAAATAGCCGAGCAGGGTGTTTTGCTTGGCTTTGTTTTAGCAGATTATTTTTATAAGCTTTTTATGAATAAAGGCTACCTGAAAATCCACGATGGTGGTTTCAGGTAGCCTTTGTCATGCCGGGCGGAATTGCTAAAGCTTAATTTCACTTTACGCTGGCTTACAAAAAATAGGCAGCCGGTGTACACCGGGCTGCCCATGTTTTGCTTTGCTGCCAGCGGCTATTTCTCTTCACGCAGCTCGCGGCGCAGGATTTTGCCCACATTGGATTTGGGCAGCTCGTCGCGGAACTGGATGTCTTTCGGCACTTTATAGGCGGTGAGCTGGGTGCGGCAGAAGGCGATGAGCTCTTCGCGGGTGAGCGCCGGATCTTTTTTTACCACGAACAGGCGCAGGGCTTCGCCGGTTTTGTTGCTGGGCACGCCGATACAGGCGGCTTCCAGCACCATCGGGTGTTTCGTCACCACGTCTTCCACTTCGTTCGGATACACATTGAAGCCGGACACCACAATCATGTCTTTTTTGCGATCCACTAGCTTGATGAAGCCTGTTTCGTCCATTTTCACCATATCGCCGGTGGCGAGGAAGCCGCGTTCGTCCATCACGGCGGCGGTTTCTTCGGGGTGTTGCCAATAGCCCTGCATGATTTGCGGGCCTTGGATGCACAATTCGCCGATTTCGCCCAGCGGCACTTCGTTGCCGTCGTTGTCGCGGATTTCTATCGCGGTATTGGAGATGGGTAGGCCGATGGTGCCGTTATAGTCGCTGATGTTCAGCGGGTTGGCGCACACGCCGGGGCTGGCTTCGGTGAGGCCGTACACTTCCACAATCGGCTGGCCGGTGAGCGCTTTCCATTGTTTGGCCACGTTTTCCTGCACCGCCATGCCGCCGCCCAGGCACAGTTTCCAGCTGGAGAAGTCTATACTTTGGAAGTCGGGGTGGTGGAGCAGGGCGTTGAATAGGGTGTTGACGGCGGGCAGTACGCTCACGCGGTATTTTTTCAGCTCTTTAATGAAAAATTTAATATCGCGCGGGTTGGTGATGAGCAGGTTTTGCGCACCGATTCGGGTGAAGATCATCAGGTTTACCGTGAGTGCGAACACGTGGTACATCGGCAGCGCGGTTACCACCAATTCGCCTTCGATGGTGAGGTTGGACTGAATCCACTCTTCGGCCTGCAGCATATTGGCGCAGATATTGCCGTGCGTGAGCATCGCGCCTTTGGATACGCCGGTGGTGCCGCCGGTGTATTGCAGGAAGGCGGTGTCTTCGAGCGTAACCGGCACGGGATGGAAGGTGTGCGCTGCACCTTGTTTGAGCGCGTGGTTGAAGCGCACGAAGTGGGGTAATTCATAGGGCGGCACCATTTTTTTTACATGGCGCACAATCAGGTTCATCAGGCCGCCTTTAAAAAAGCCGAGCAAATCGCCCACCGAGGCGAGGATGATGTGTTTCACATCGGTTTCGGCCACCACTTCGGCCAGCGTGTGGGCAAAGTTTTCCAGCACCAGAATGGTGGTGGCGCCGCTGTCTTTCAGCTGGTGTTGCAATTCGCGCGGGGTATAGAGCGGGTTTACGTTCACTACGATGCCGCCGGCCTGCAAAATGCCGAATACGGCCACGGGGTATTGCAACAAGTTGGGCAGCATCACGGCCACGCGCGCGCCTTTTTCCAGCTTGAGTACGTTTTGCAGATAGGAGGCAAACTGCTCGGCCAGGCGCGCGGTTTCGGCATAGGTTTGCACCTTGCCGAAGTTGGTGAAGCCGGAACGCTTGCCGTAGAGATAGGCGGTTTCGTGGAATACTTCGCAGATTGAGCTGTAGCGGCGCACGTCGATTTCGGGGCGTACGCCTTCCTGATAACTTTGCAGCCAGATTTTTTCCAATTTGGTCTCCTGATCGGGCTACCTGAAAAGTCAGCTTCGCAGAAACTTTGCGGTGTTGCGTTTTCAGGTAGCCTTTTTAGTTGGTGTTGCTGTGGGTTGTGTATTGGGTTTGAGTGGGTTAAACGCCTGCGCCGGCTTGGTCGATAATGCCGCCGCCCAGGCAAACTTCGCCATCATACAACACGGCGGATTGGCCGGGGGTAACTGCCCATTGCGGTGTGTCGAATACCAGCTCGGCGGAATCATCGCCCAAATAGCGCAGTTGGCAGGGGGCATCGGCCATGCGGTAGCGGGTTTTGCAGGTGTAGCGGCCTTCGGGCGGGCGGCTGCCGTGTGCTTCACCGGGGTGTTCAGGTAGCGTCCAGCTTAATTGGCTCATGGTGAGGCTACCTGAAAATAATAGCGGGTGTTGGTGGCCTTGCACCACGATTAAACGGTTGGCGGTCAAATCTTTACCGGCCACAAACCACGGCTCGCCAGCGCCGCCGATACCTAAGCCTTTGCGCTGGCCGAGGGTGTAGAACATCAGGCCGACGTGCTTGCTCACGACTTTGCCTTCGGGCGTCACCATATCGCCTTCGCGGGTGGGCAGGTATTTTTGCAGAAATTCGCGGAAGGGGCGTTCGCCGATGAAGCAGATGCCGGTACTGTCTTTTTTGGCGGCGGTGGGCAGGCCGGCTTCGGCGGCGATGCGGCGCACTTCGGGTTTTTCCAAGTGGCCTAGCGGGAAGAGGGCGCGCTCGAGCTGATGGGGCTGGAGGCGGTAGAGGAAGTAGCTTTGGTCTTTGTTGGCATCCAGGCCTTTGAGCAGGTAATGCTTGCCGTTGCGCACTTCTTTGCGGGCGTAGTGGCCGGTGGCGATGGCTTCGGCGCCTTGCTCGATGGCGTAATCCAAAAAGCATTTGAATTTGATTTCGGCGTTGCACAGCACGTCGGGGTTGGGCGTGCGGCCGGCTTGGTATTCCTGCAGGAAGTAGGCGAATACTTTGTCTTTGTATTGGGCGGCGAAATTGACGATGTCGATGTCGATGCCGATGATGTCGGCCACGGCGATGGCATCGAAGGAATCCTGCTTGATGCTGCAGTATTCGTCGTTATCGTCGTCTTCCCAGTTTTGCATGAACACGCCGCGCACTTGGTGCCCCTGCTGCTTGAGCAGGTGGGCGGTTACGGAGGAATCGACGCCGCCGGACAGGCCGACGATGATGTTTTGCGGGGTAGGCATAGTGTTTGGTTTCGGGGTGGGGCTACCTGAAAGTTTTCAGGTAGCCTTTAATGTTAAGACTGGCCTTGCCGTTTTTTCACGCTCACTTGGCGTTTTTGGGTTTTGGCTTTGCTGCGGGCTTTTTCATCGCGCTTGGCGATGCGGTTGCTCAAGGTGGTGCGGCGCAGGGGTTTGTTTTTAGTTTTTTCCGCCGTATCTTCGTAGGGGTTGTCGGAAATATTGTATTGGATGCGCAGCGGCGTGCCTTGCAGGTTGAAGGCTTTGCGGAAGGTTTGCGTGAGGTAGCGGGTGTAGCTTTCGGCCACGTGCTGCAGCGAATTGCCGTGAATCACGATCACAGGCGGGTTCATGCCGCCTTGGTGGGCGTAGCGCATTTTCGGGCGCACCAAACCGGCGCGGGCGGGCTGCTGGCGTTCGATGGCCGATTGCAGCACGCGGGTGATTTTGGGCGTGGGCATTTTGATGAAGGCCGAGTCGTAGGCCGATTGGATGCTGGCAAACAGGCCGTCGATGCCGCGCTCTTTCAGGGCGGAAATGAAATGGAATTTGGCAAAGTCGAGGAAGTGCAGCTTGCGCTCGATGTCTTTTTTAATCGTGTTGCGCCGCTCTTCGGAAATGCCGTCCCATTTGTTTACCGCCACCACCAGCGCGCGCCCGGCTTCCAGTGCGAAGCCGGCGATGGTGGCGTCTTGGTCGGCAATGTCTTGCTGTGCGTCCAGCACCAGTACGGCCACGTTGGAGGCTTCTACCGCCTGCATCGCTTTGATCACGGAGAATTTTTCCACCGCTTCTTCCACCTTGCCGCGGCGGCGCACACCGGCGGTGTCGATGATGGTGAATGGCTTGCCATCGCGTTCGAAGTCGATATGGATGCTGTCGCGGGTGGTGCCGGCCATATCGAAGGCAATCACGCGCTCTTCGCCCAAAATGGCGTTCACCAACGTGGATTTGCCCACGTTCGGGCGGCCGATGACGGCAAACACAGGGTGTTTGACTTCGCTGTCTTCTTCTGCGGCTTCGGGGAAGTTTTCCAGCACTTCTTCCATCAGGTAGTACACGCCGTCGCCGTGCGCGCCGGAAATCACGTGCGGCTCGCCAAGCGCCAGCTCGTAGAATTCGGCAGCCAGCACATCGCGGCGGCCGCCCTCGCCTTTGTTTACGGCCAGATACACGGGGCGCGGTGATTGGCGCAGGCGGTCGGCGATGATTTTGTCTTGCGGCGTGAGGCCGGTGCGTGCATCCACCAGGAAAATCACGGCATCGGCTTCATCCACGGCCTGCAGGGTTTGCTTGGCCATTTCGTGCAAAATGCCGCTATCTACCACGGGCTCGAAGCCGCCGGTATCTACCACGAGATAGGGCTTGCTGCCCACTTTGCCGTGGCCGTAGTGGCGGTCGCGCGTGAGGCCGGGCAGGTCGTGCACCAGCGCGTCTTTGGTACGCGTGAGGCGGTTGAATAGGGTGGATTTGCCCACATTGGGGCGGCCGACTAGGGCGATGGTGGGTTTCATGATGTTGGTCTTTCTGTATCAGGCTGCCTGAGCCAGGCAGCGAGCAGGTGCGCAGAGGCACGGAAGGGTTGGTGTGGCTTCGTTGGAAGCGAGTTTTCAGGTAGCCTTCGATTGGGAGTGAGGCTGCCCAAAGTATGCAGGCGAGATTATAGCTGGTTATGAATGGTTTGGCTTGGGGAGATGGGTCGGATAGATGGGGAGGTGGTGGTTTTAGTTTACGGTGGGGCTAATGTTTTCAGGTAGCCTTCTTAGCAGCTGAAGGCTACCTGAAACCCAAAACCTGCCGCTCTTTAAAAAAGGCAGGTTTCGATATGGCTTACAGCAAGGTGTCCGACAGCGGAATATCCTGCGGCTGCACGGGCGTGGCGGGCAGGGGCCGCTCGCGCGGCTCGGTGCGGCGGCGCGGGGCAGGGCGGGTGCTGGCGGGAATCGGGGTTTCAGTGCTGCCGGCACCGTCGGTGAGCGCTTCCACGGCGCTGCCTTCAGGCAGGATTTCGTCTGTTTGCAGGGGTTCGGAGGCATCCACGGCTTGCGGGCGGCTCAGCTCGGCCGCGCCGTTTTGCCAGGCCACGGATTGCAATTTGCCTTGCACGCGGGCGTTGGCGTTTTGGCAGGTGATGCACACCAAGCGGCCGTTGCGGCTGCGCAAAACGCTGTTGATGCGGGCGGGATTGGCGGTGAGACCGTTGGCCTGCGACCAGGCGTCGATGCTTTGGCGCAGGGCGGTGGTGTTCAAGTTGCGCTGCTGGTAGGGATCGGCATAGGCGGCAAGCCAGAGGTGGTTGTTGGTATCGGCATTGAGGCTGGCCAGCTGGTAGATCACGGCGGCGCTGGCGCCGGTGCGCACGTTGCGGGCAAATTGCAGGGCATTGTTGCTGTGCATGCGCACGCAGCCGTGGCTGCGGATGCCGGGTACGCTGGCGGGGGCGTTGGTGCCGTGGATGCCCAAGCCTAAACGCGGCGGGCCCAAGCGTACAAATACCGGGCCCAGCGGGTTGCTCGGGCCGGGCGGAATGCTGCTGATTTCAGGCAGGCCGGCGGCGGCACGCTCGCGGCGGATGCTGGCGGGGATCGACCAAGTCGGGTTGTAGGCTTTGGAGCCGATGTGGTAGTTGCCCAGCGGGGTGCGGGTGCGGTTTTTGCCCACCGCCACGGGATAAACGTTTTTCAGTTGGCCGTTTTCATACAGGAAAAGGCGCATCTGCGGGATGTTAATAACGACATGCTGGCCTGTGGCCACGGGTGAAAAATCGGGCAGCGGGGTGTTGTTGGCGGCGGCAGTGCCGACGGCGGCCAGGAGGCAAAGTAATGCGAGTTTCTTCATAGTAATGGTTGGGAAAAATAGGTTTGCGTGTTGTAAAGGCAATAAATGGTGGCATGATACCCGAAACTGCCGCCGCCTGATGCGGCAGGCTACCTGAAAGTAGTAAAACGTGTTTTAATGCCACACAATTATTCCGATTGCGCCGCATACCGTATGCGCGGCCGGCTCGGTTTAATTTGTTTAAATGCAATAAAATCATAAGCTAGCAATCATTTCAGGCTACCTGAAAGCCCCGGCGCCTGATGAAGCCCAAACAACCTTCCCTGCTTTTCTGTTTACCCACCTCACGGAGCAGCTATGCAACGCCACATCATCCAATCCTTGCTGGACACCGATCTCTATAAATTCACCATGCTGCAAGTGGTATTGCACCAGTTTCCACAGGCGCACGGCGTGTATGAATTCCGCTGCCGCAACCTAGACGAATGCGTGTATCCGCTGGTGGAAATCCGCAGCGAGCTGGAAGCAGAGCTTGATGCCCTGTGTACTTTGCGTTTCACTCCCGATGAGCTCAACTATCTGCGTAGTCTGCGCTTTATTAAAAGCGATTTTGTGGATTATTTGGAGCTGTTCCAGCTCAAACGCCGCTTCATCCAAGTGACCGTGGATGAGCAAAACCGGCTCTGCATCCGCGTGGAAGGGCCAATTATCCAAGCCATGTTCTTCGAGATTTTCGTGTTGGCGATTGTGAACGAGCTCTACTTCCGCCGCCTCGAAACACCTGAAGTCTTGACCGAAGGCGAACGCCGCCTGCAGGCCAAGGCCGATTTGCTGCGCAGCTATGCCGCCGCCCAACAGATAGGCGAGCCGCCCTTCCTGGTATCTGATTTTGGCACGCGCCGCCGCTACAACCTTGCCTGGCAGGAACACGTGGTGCATACGCTGAACCAAGCCGCCCCCAGCTGCCTGCGCGGCACCAGCAACGTTTATCTGGCCAAAAAACTCGGCCTCATCCCCATCGGCACCGTGGCACACGAATTTATGCAGGCCTTCCAAGCCTTAGACGTGCGCCTGCGCGATTTCCAAAAAGCCGCGCTGGAAAGCTGGGTGCGCGAATACCGCGGCGACCTCGGCATCGCGCTCACCGACGTGGTGGGTATGGATGCCTTCCTGCGCGATTTCGACCTTTATTTCGCCAAACTCTTCGACGGCCTGCGCCACGATAGCGGCGATCCCTATGTGTGGGGCGAAAAAGCCTATGCCCACTACCAAAAACTCAAAATCGACAGCCGCACCAAAATGCTCACCTTCTCCGACGGCCTCGATTTGGAAAAAGCCTGGGCGCTGCACCAATACTTCAAAGACCGCTTCAAAACCAGCTTCGGCATCGGCACCAACCTCACCAACGACATGGGGCACAAGCCTTTGAACATTGTGCTCAAACTGGTGGAATGCAACGGCCAATCCGTGGCCAAGCTCTCCGACAGCCCCGGCAAAACCATGAGCGATAACAACACCTTCCTCGCTTACTTGCGCCAAGTGTTCCAAGTGGGCGAAACGCCTAAATAGGATTTAGCTTGGCCGATATGTTTTCAGGTAGCCTTTCCACTGTGGGAAGGCTACCTGAAAAGTTGTTGGGCTGAGGCTCAGGCCGTGGCGATTCTACTAATCTGCTTCTTCTCTGGTTGATGGCGAACCTGCCATTTGCCTTAACCAAAAACGTTTTCAGGTAGCCTTGGGTTCTATCCTTAAAAGGCTACCTGAAAACTAGCTTACCCAATCTTTTGGTGCGACTCCCAAGTTGAAGGCAGTGAGCACAAACTTGTTGGCATCACAGTTGTTTGGGGTGCTCTGGTTTTCAAAATAAAGTTCTACGCCGCTTGCCAGCAACAAGCGCGTGTTGAGGGCAAAAGTTTTCTTTATGAAATCGATGCCGTGGAAATTGAGTTTTTTGATAACGAAGGCAAGGCGCAGCTTTTTCGGGTGCTTGAAAATCCAAGGTTGCATGGCGATATGGCTACCCGCGTCCAGCTTGTCCCAAGGGAAACCGTCTGCATAAATATTGGTTAATTCATCGCCCCGGAAGATTAAATCAATCGAGCCGTAACGCCAAATCACGCATTCTGCATCCGGCTCTTCGGGATAGACAGAGTCGGGCGGCGGGAAATAGGCAGCCAAGTGGGCTTTGGTTTGCCCCAGTTTCAGGCCGCCGAATTCGCCGCTGCGGCAGAAGTTGAGCATATTGATGGTGGGGATGGACATGGTTTTATCCTCAACCAATGGGCAGATTGGCTTTCAGGTAGCCTGAAGCAGGCTACCTGAAAAATATAGAATGCTGTTTTGTTTTATTTAATCCGGAAGACGGAGATGGGCCGCTCTATGTTGTGGTGGTGTTGCCAATCTCGTCGCCCAGCAGTTCCTTCAGCCCGGCTTCATCCAGCACTTGCAGGCCGTTGGTGGCAGCGAAATCCATCAGGAATTGGAACATTGGCGGATTGATGGTTTCCAGCCGTTTGCCCACGGTTACGCTGCGCACTTTGCCGATGAGCAGCGGACGCACCCATTCGTGGTAGCAGAGGCGGTGTTCTTTGCCAAAAGAGGAGAGCAGGCCGCACAGCCGCTCGGCCCAATCGCTGGGGCGGAAGGGTTTGCCGTCGGCGGTGGCGCCGTAAATCACTATTTCGTCCGGATTTGGGGTGAACATTTCTAATGCTTCTCCTACAGATTGTTAATGAATTATAGCTGGATGCATGGTTTTGTTAAACCATTGTCGCACAGCCGGCATCGGCTTTCGGGCGGCCTGAGGCTACCTGAAAAATATAAATTTCTGTAAAATAACACTTTATGATTTAAATCAACTCATTTATTTTTAAGGAAAACCATGCTCCAAACCCTCGAACTATCCCAAGCCACCCGTTTAATCAACCACGGCCCCGTGGTGATGGTGTCCGCTAAAGCCGGCAGCGTGGAAAACGTGATGTCTGCCTCTTGGGCGTGTGCGCTGGATTATGCCCCCGCGCGTGTAACGGTGGTGCTGGATAAAGGCGCGTTCACGCGCGGCTTGTTGGAGCAGAGCGGCTGGTTTGCGCTGCAAGTGCCGCTGGCCGAGCAGGCTGAAACCGTGCTGGCGGTGGGCAGTCAGGGCCGCAAAAACAATCCGACCAAGCTGGCTGACTGTGGCGTGGAACTGTTTTATCAGGAAGGCTTCGATGTGCCGCTGGTACAAGGTTGTGGTGCCTACCTTATCTGCCGCCTGCTGCCCGAGCCGCACAACCAGCAAACTTATGATTTGTTTATCGGCGAAGTGGCCGCTGTGTGGGCGGACGACCGAGTGTATGCCGATGGCCGCTGGCTGTTCGACAGCGTGCCGGACGAATTGAAAACGCTGCATTATGTGGGCAACGGCCTGTTTTACCGCACGGGCAAGGGTTTGAAGGTAGGGTAGGCGTTTCGACTTTATTGCAGTTTGTGTTTGAACTTCGATGAAGTTTCGCTTTCAGGTAGCCTTTAGGCCTGACTGAGGCTACCTGAAAAATTGTCTGCTCCATTTCGTATTCGCCGCCTGCTGCCCCTGCCGCAGGCTTTGTTTTATAATCGCTTCCTTTTCCACCCCTTCGGACTTCTATTATGAAATGGCTGAGCCGCCTGGCCGTCATCCTCAAAACCGTATACCGCTTCGGGCTGGCCGACCTTTTGGCTGCACGTGGCAAAACCCCTTGGTTTGTCAAGCTGTTGCCGCGCTCAGGCAAAATGCGCGATACGCCGCTGCCGGTGCGCCTGCGCCTGGCGTTGGAGAGCCTGGGGCCGATTTTTGTGAAGCTCGGGCAGGTGCTTTCCACCCGGCCGGATTTGCTGCCGGCGGCCTATGCGCTGGAATTGAGCCGCCTGCAAGATAAAGTGCCGCCGTTTGATGCGGATTTGGCGCGGCAGCAGATTGAAGCATCGTTCGGGCGGCCGGTGGAAGAAATCTATGCGGAGTTTGAAGCCGAGCCGGTGGCGGCGGCTTCAGTGGCGCAGGTGCACCGCGCGCGGCTGTTTGGCGGCGAGGCGGTGGCGGTGAAAGTGTTGCGGCCGAATCTGGAGCCGGTGATCGAGCAGGATTTGGCGCTGATGCGCACCGCCGCGCGGCTGATTGAAAAGCTGCTGCCCGACGGCAAACGCCTGCGCCCGCGCGAAGTGGTGGCCGAGTTCGACAAATATCTGCACGATGAGCTCGATTTGCTGCGCGAAGCGGCCAATGCCAGCCAAATTGGGCGCAATTTCAGCGGCAGCACCATGCTGCACGTGCCGAAGGTGTATTACGACTATTGCAGCGAAAGCGTGATGACCATGCAGTGGATGGATGGCACGCCGATTGCCGAAGTGGCCGAGCTGCAGCGGCGCGGCGTGGATTTGAAACGGCTGGCGCGCTATGGCGTGGAAATCTTCTTCACCCAAGTGTTCAAACACGGCTTTTTCCACGCCGATATGCACCCGGGCAATATTCTGGTGGACGATGAAGGCCGCTATATCGCGCTGGATTTCGGCATTGTGGGCAGCCTTACGGACTACGACAAACGCTACCTCGCCATCAACTTCCTCGCCTTCTTCAACCGCGACTACCACCGCGTGGCCACGGCGCATATCGAAAGCGGCTGGGTGCCGGCGGATACGCGGCCGGAAGAGTTGGAAGCCGCCGTGCGCGCCGTATGCGAGCCATTTTTCAACAAGCCTTTGGCTGAAATCTCCTTTGGCCTCGTGCTGATGCGTCTGTTTGAAACCAGCCGCCGCTTTAACGTGCAAATCCAGCCGCAGCTCGTGCTGCTGCAAAAAACCCTGCTCAACATCGAAGGATTGGGCCGCCAGCTGGATCCGCAGCTGGATTTGTGGGAAACGGCCAAGCCGTTTTTGGTGAGCTGGATGAACGAACAGGTGGGCGTGAAAGCCTTGTGGCGCAACCTGAAGCAGGAAGCCCCCGACTGGGCGGAAATCCTGCCAGCCCTGCCGCGTAAACTGAATGCGCTGGTGGATGAAGCCCGCCAACAGGAAATGCGCGATGCCTACCTGCACCTGGTGCGCACCCAGCAGCGGCAGAATATGTGGCTCGCGCTGATTGCGTTGATGCTGTTACTGATGGCTCTATTGGATTAGGGCTGTCGGGATGGAAGTTGTCTTGGCGTAGCAAGAAATGCTCGTATTAAAGGCTACCTGAAAAGTTTCAGGTAGCCTGTTTTCATCTGAACCGGCTAAATACTGTTGCATGAGATGCTGGTGTGTTGCTGCGGGGTAAGTAAATCATGCGTGCCGCATCAGCCCCAAAATGCTGCTTCAAACCCGGCCGCACATTCCGGCGGTAATTCGCGGCGCAGCAAATCGTGCAGGGCGGTAAGCAAATCTCTGGGTTTGCCGCCTTCTGCTTCATCATAAAACTGCCCGCCGGCTGACTGCCATTCTTGTTCGAAGCGGTGTATGGCCAGCAGCGTTTGCATCAAGGCAGCCACCGATGGTGCAATCAGGCGGCGGTTGTTTACGGTTTCATAGCCGGCTATCAGCCAATAAACGGGGCTGCCGGGCGCGGCGGTGTCGGCGAATAGGATGGAGTTGTCAAACATATTGCCAAATACCGCCCATTCTTCGCGCCAGCCGTCGATTGGCAAATATTGTTGTACCTTATTGTTCCAGCCGAACGCCCAATCATGCCAAATCTCGGGTAAGCCGGCATAAGGCAGCCATTGCAGGAATAAGGTTTGCATTTCCAGCCAGTAGTCGGCACGCGGATTTTCGCCCTGCCATGTGCTGTCCAGATGGTGGTAGAAATCTGCCAGTTTGCCCAAATGCAGATGGCGGTTGTCGGCTAAGGCGGGCAGGTTTTGCCGCTCTGGCGTGTAAGGCAGGCCAAAGGTTTGGGCGAAAGTGCGGATAAGGTCGGCGTTGGGCATGGGATTTGATTCTTGTTTTGGCTGGTGTTTATATTTTCAGGTAGCCTCTTCGTTGCTGCAGGCAGGTTCTATATGTTGTGGTGCAGGCTACCTGAAATTGTAGGCCGCAATTCTGAATAGGGTTTGGATTGTAGGCTACCTGAAAACTTTATTCGGCAGATTGCGGGTTAAATGCAGCCAGTTTCTGCTCCACCCAAATGCGGACGGCATCGGGAGTATCGGGCATGGGTTCGGTTTCGCCGAAGTGGGACACGGCGGGCAGGGGGCGCAGGAGGGCATCGATGTCTTGCGGGCTTAAAAAACGGCCGTGCAGGTCGAAACCGACGTTGAGGGCACGGCCGGGGAGGGTGGCGAGGCGGTCGTGTAGGTGGCCGTAGAGGTGATACCAGCCTTTGTGGCAGCCGTCCCATTCGTTGATAGGGTAGTGGAATAGAACCAGGGTGTTGTTGATTTCGGGCAGCTTGAGTTTGAGGTAGGGCTGGGCAGAGGCGAGCAGGGGATGGCCGTCGGCTTTGGTGGTTTGGAAGAATCGGCTGATGTGGCGCTGGATAAGATCGTCGTGGTTGCCGAAAATCAGATGGTGGCGGCCGTTGAGGCGGGAGAGCAGGTGGGTGATGTGTTTGAGGTCGTGGGAGAAGCTGAGGTCGCCCAAGTTGTACACTTCATCTTCGGGGGAAACGGTGTTGTTCCACATGGCCACGAGGTGTTCGTCCATTTCTTCGATGCTGGCGAAGCGGCGGAACTGGGGACAGAATTTGGCAATGTTTTTGTGGGAGAAGTGGAGGTCGGAGGTAAAGAAGATTTTGCTCATGTTGGTATGAAGTTCAAGGCTATCGATAAACAACTTCACTTTCTTGCCGTATTGGCTCGCCGTCTGGTATGAAAAAAGCATTATTTCAGCGATATCTGAAAGCGGTGGTTCAATGCAGTTGAAGTGAAGTATCAGCAAGTTTAAATAGTGGTTTAGCCGAAGAGGCGGCGCTGCCAATCTTCGCATTCGCCGGTGGCGAGGCGGCGTTGGAACATGTGTTGCCAGGAAGGGGGCAGGGGCAGTTGCAGCACTTCGCGCATGGCTTGAGGCTGGCAGTTTTGGCTGTCAATGAGCTCAAGGATGCGGCTGAGCGGCCATTCGGCATAGGGGCGGGCGAGGAGTTGCACGCTGTCGCCCGCTTGGATGCGGCCGCTTTGCAATACGCGCAAATACCAGCCGCAGCGCAGATTGTGCTGCACTTGGGCGGCGATGTCGGGCACGCCGAAGCGTTCGTTGAGCTTCCAGCAAGGCTGCCGGCCTTGGCTGACTTCGAAGCGGGCGCTGCCGATTTGCCATTGGTCGCCGAGGCAGACTTGCCATTCGTCCGTGCCTTCGATGCAGAGGTTTTCGCCAAAGCCGCCGGCGCGGAAGTGCGGATTGCCGGGAAATCGGGCTTGCCAGTGTTCGTAGTGGTGTTGGGCGTAGCAGTGCAGGGCTTTGTCGGCACCGCCGTGGTAGCGCGGGTCGCCCACGCCGTCGCCAGCCAGGCCGGTGGGAGTGGCCTCGATGGGGCCGGCTACGGGCTGTTTGTCGATGCCGCTGATTTGGCCGCGGGCAAAGGGTTTGGGCTGGGCAATGCGGATTTCGCTGACGGTGGCGATGGTTTGAGGCATGATGGTTTCCTGTACAGATGGGTTGTGGCCGATTATAGCGGATGGGCTGGGTTTCTGCTTTAAAGGCTACCTGAAAGCGTCAGCTTCAACGAAGTTAAAACGAGCTCGCGAGTTTCTGCGAAGCTAAAGTTTCAGGTAGCCTTCCAGCTGGCAGCTTGAACCAAGGCAAATAAAAAACAGGCAAGCCTGAGGCATGCCTGTTTGCATGATTTAGTGTGATTAGTCGGCGAAAATATCTCGGTTGCCAACAAATACTTGGCCGCTGTATTTGCAGCCGCTGTCGGTTTGGCAGCCGGGGATGGCTACGCTCAGGGTGTAGTTGCCGGTGCGGGTGGCGCGCCAGCTGAACATGGGGGCGTCGTCATCTTCGGTGTCGGCTTTAATTACGTTGCCATCGGCTGACTTGAGGGTCAGGTCGATATTGTCGCAGTCACGGTCGCAGTCGGCGAAGAAGGTGTAGTATTTACCAGCAGTGAGCTGAATCTGGTGGGTTTTGGTTTCGCTCACTTTGGCCGCGCCGTGGAACAGGTTGGCTTGGCGGGCACTGGGATCTTTAGATCGAACGGCTTGTCTGTTGAACTGCTGAGCTTCTGGCAGCCATGAACCATTAGGTGCGGCCAGGGCGGCAGGAGCGGCAATCAGGGCAACCAGGCCTAAAACGGCAAATTTTTTCATATGTCTTCCTTTTGATTGGTTAAGTGAAAGAGTGTGTGCATTATAATGTAAATTAGAGAAATACTCTACTTTTATATTCTTTTTAAATCATTTGCTTATAGTTGCATGCCAGTGTTTTTGGCTGAGTAAGGAAGGCAAAAGGCTACCTGAAATCTTCAGGTAGCCTTCTTTAAGAGCACTAGAGTTTAGTGATCAAACACGGGTTTGGTGCCCATGAATACTTGGCTGCTGTATTCGCATTGTTCGGTGTCACATTTCGGCATGGTAACAGTGAGGGTGTAGCTGCCGGTGCGGTTGGCACGCCAGCCGAATATTGGAGAATCGTCGTCGTCGTTATCTTCTTTAATTACGCGGCCATCGGCGGCTTTGAGGGTCATGTCGATATCGCTGCAAGAGTAGTCGCAATCGGCGAAGAAGCTGTAGTATTTGCCGGCGGTGAGCTGTACTTGGTGGCTGCGATTTTGCTCTTTGGCAGCACGGCCGTTAAACAGATGAACTTGGCGGGCTTGGGGGTCTTTTCTACGCACGATATCACGGTTGATTTTTTGAGCTTCAGGCAGCCATGGGCCGTTTTCAAAGGCTTGGATGCTGTAGGCACAGCCGGAGGAGGCTTCGCATTTGGTCATGTTGGCGGTAAGGGTGTAGGTACCGCTGGTTGCAATAGCGCTGTTGATGACGGGGTTATCGTCGTCGTCGTTATCTTCTTTGATGGTTTTGCCGTTGCTATCGGTCAGCTTAAGGTCGAGGTCGGAGCATTGGCGGTCGCAGTCGGCAAAGAATACGTAAGATTTGCCGGCTTGGAGCTGAATGGTATGGTTTTGGCTGCGGTTTTGTGCCAGCTTGCCGTTGAATAACTGGAGTTCTCGCGCATCGCTACTCCGTTGACGCACGATTTCGCGGTTGATTCTTTGTGCTTCAGGCAGCCAGTCATCGGCCTGTGCTGGTGCAGCGAAGGCGGGGGCAGCAGCCATCAGAGCGGCGATGGCGGCAAGAGTAAATTTCTGCATGGAATGCTCCTTTTGGTTAAAAAAGTAATAAAAGGGAAACAACGGGCAGATTATAGCCAATGTGCGGGAGTTTAACTAATCTTTTCTTGTGTTAATCAGGCTACCTGAAATGGGTTTTCAGGTAGCCTGATTGGTGCTTAGCGCATTGATTGGACTGGTTCTGCTTGCAGGAGAACATGTTGCCTGCGGTCGAGCAATTCTAGCTTATTGCCGTTGATGCGGTAGGCGGCAGTGCGGGCGAAGGCGGCTGAGAGCCGTTCTTCCTGTGCCTGAACATTCGGCGGGCAGAGCATCAGCGTGGTGGTGAGCTCGCCGATTTGTAGGTTTTGGCCTTGGTGGCTGAAGTTGCCGGAGAGGGTATTGCAGCCGAAAGAGGCGTGCACATGATGATTAGCTTTAAACTCCAATGAGCCGTTGGCAGGGTGGCGGCCGATGCGGGTGATGTGCCAACCGTAGCGGGAGAGTTCTGTTACGGGCGCGGTTGGTATGGTAGAAACAGATTGCACCACGGGAGCAGGCTGCTCAGGAGCGGCGGGTGGCGGCGGTGCGCTGTCGGCCGGATTGGGGTGGGCGGCGCAGGCTGCAAGTAGGAAGGCGGTGAGATAAATTGGTTTCATTGTATGGGCTCCTATCGGGTTGAAAACCATTTAATACAATGCTTTGTATTCTACACCAGGGGATGTGGCCGGGGTGTTGATATAAGGCAATGGGGCGGGCATTTATAGCGGATTAAAAGGGAACGCTGCTGCACGTTAGTTTGTTTTGCCGTGTTGCTTAGACTATCTGCAGCTCGCTGCCTTGTCCTATTCTTTTTTTAATCCACTAGATTTTGGAAAACGTGGAGTTAGGCGCATCAGCATATAGTGGATTAACAAAAATCAGGACAAGGCGGCGAGCCGCAGACAGTACAAATAGTA
>NZ_DBHKXY010000036.1:0-5124 GCF_057315495.1 Eikenella sp. | reverse complement strand
CCGTCCCGACAGCTAAAAATCTTGCGGGATTGGTGTGGAATTTAGGGCTAATCTACGTCAGCCCCATATTTAATGTATGTCTTGTAGCTATATTTGCTGCATTATTAATTTTTGTAGTACCGCGTGCAATGGTGGCTGATGTTCTAACAGAATTTCCTGCACGGTACGCTTTAACTCCTATCGATGCACCAGCGCAGGCAGAATATCCGCCTCGAAGCTGCGCCACACTTTAGTGGCATGGCCTGCCGTCCAGCCGGCACGCTGGTGTTCGTACCATTCGGCGGCCAAATTGTGGAAGGTGTTTTGCAGGGCGGCAATACGCTCTTGTTTGGCCTGCTTCTTGGCTTCGCCCGGGTCTTGCCCGGCAGCCAGCAGGCGGCGCGCGCTTTCGGCGGCTTCCCGCGCTTCAAGTAGGGAGATAAGGGGGTATTTCCCAATGGATAACAGCTTTTCTTTGCCGCCTATCCGGTATTTCCAACGCCACAACTTGCCACCCGCAGGGGTAACTTGCAGATACAACCCTCTGCCGTCAGCCAGCTTGTAGGCTTTGGCGGCAGGCTTGGCATTCTTGATTTGGCGGTCAGTTAGCGGCATCTGGGGGTATTTTTTCGGTGGTGTTTCTAAGATACCCCTAAATATACCCCCAAAATTTTGTTGCTTCAATGCGATTCGGATAGACGGCGGTAGATACCAAACAAGCCCTAAGCATGGCTAAAAGCCTTGCTGGGCTTGGGTCTTGTAGATTTGGATAGACGGCGTTAGACAAAAAAATAACCGCTAAAATGCGGTTAGTGGTGGCCAGAGGCAGGATCGAACTGCCGACACACGGATTTTCAATCCGTTGCTCTACCAACTGAGCTATCTGGCCACTATTGAAGTTCGTTATTACACCAGTTCTTCCAATCTGAGTCAAGCCTTTTCAGTAAAATATTTTCGTTAATTAACGAACATATTATTTTATCAAATATTTTTTCAGGTAGCCTTTCACTGCTTATCTTCAGCCTGCTCCTGCCGTACATGTTGCATTGCCAAACTAATGGTGTCCAGTTGTTTTTGGTAACGTTTGCAGGGTGAGCAAACCAGCAGGTGTAATCGCAGCTGCCAGCGCTCCCAAAGGCTCAGTGGGCGGTCTTGTTGTAGCGAAATCAGTTCTGCGGCTCGTTGGCATTTCAGCATAGTCGTTCTCTCATTATCCATTTAACCAGTTGCTTTGCAGGCAACGGCGCAGACCGTTGCGGGCGCGGTAGAGAATGGTATAGCAATTGTCGGCACTGATACCGATTTGCTGGCAAATTTCAGCCACTTCCAATCCCATCCACTCACGCAGCATAAATACCCGCGCAGTATTGCCCGGCAGGTGCTCAAGACAGTATTCCATCGTATGCATAAATTCCTGCTGCCGAATGGTATCTTCCGGGGAAGCCCATGCTTGAGGAGTGGCGCTGTCTGTCCAATGACCACTCTCGTCAAACTGCTGCCGGCGGACAGCATCAAGAAACTGCTCGTCTTCACTGCTCACGTGCCATTGCAGCTGGTTTTTGCGGCTGCGCAGGCTATCTAATAAAGTATTGCGCAAAATGGCGAATACCCACGTTTGCCATTGTGCATCCGCCTTAAACTGCTGCCGACGGGCAAAGGCTTTCAGCATGGTATCTTGCACCACATCTTCCGCCCATTGGGCATCGTGTAGCTGTAGGGTGGCAAAACGTAAAAGTTTACACCTCAGTTCGGCGGTATCCGTTTGCTGCCAAACCTGTTCATGATTATTGGATTCTGCTTGTTCGGATTTCATCTTGCTATGAAAGGCCAGCTGAAAATTTCAGGTAGCCTCATACCGTGAGAGTACCTTGTGGTTAGACGATTGAGCTACTGCGATTCTGACATTGCTGCTAGATTTATCTGCTTTGCTGGATGTCTTCAAAAGGCTACCTGAAAATTTTTCAGGTAGCCTTTTAGTATTGCCGCAGGCATGGTGTTACATGCAGCTGATTTCATGACTGCCGCTTCAATATACTGCGCCGAATCGGAGCACGGCTACGCTATGGCCTCACGCAGTTGAGCAGCCAGCGCGGCCAATTCGGCGTGGTCGGCCATCTTGTCTTCGTGTTCCCCCAGCTCGTGCAGATGCCCGGGGATCAGGTGCATATGATAGTGGAACACGCTCTGCCCGGCTTCTTGGCCGTTGAGCTGCATTTGCACGATGCCGTGCCGCTGCAAAACTTTACGCTGGGCGGCAATGATTTTCTTGGCAGCGGCAAACACGGCTTGCGCATATTCTAATGGCAGATCGCTCAGCTCCACGGCCTGCGTTTTCGGCACAATCAACACATGGCCACGCGCCTGCGGCATCACATCGAGAAAGGCGAGGACTTTTTCATCTTCATATACCGTATGGTTGGGAATTTCGCCGCGCAGGATTTTGGCGAAGATGTTGTTGCTGTCGTATGCGGACATGGCGTTCTCCTTAATAATCAATGGATTTTTTTAGCTACGTTGAAGCTGATGTCTTTCAGGTAGCCTATTGAGCAATTGGCTTCAAACCTTAAGGCTACCTGAAAACTCACACCGCTTCCAGTTTGGCAAACTTAGTGTCCAGCACTTTAATGCCCTGCTTGCCGAAGTTTACGGTGAGGCGGGCACTGCCGACCTTGTGTTCACCTTCGATGATCACACCGGTGCCGAATTTGGCATGTCGCACGTTTTGGCCGATGCTGAAGCCATCATAATCCTGCTTCGCTGCCGGCGCAGCCCATTCTGCCCTACTCTGTTGGGGCCGGCCTTCGGGCACGGGGAAGCGTGGTTTGAACACGGGAGTAAGGAAATGCAGTAAATCTGGCGGAATTTCTTCCACAAAGCGCGATACGGTACCGAAATGGGTTTGGCCGTGCAACATCCGCTGTTGCGCCATGCTGATGTAGAGCCGCTGTCGCGCGCGGGTAATGGCCACATACATCAGCCGCCGCTCCTCTTCCAGCCCGCCATGTTCGGCCAGGCTCAATTCGCTGGGGAAACGGCCTTCTTCCATGCCAGTGAGGAATACAGCATCGAATTCCAGCCCTTTAGCGGCGTGCACGGTCATCAGCTGCACGGCAGATTCATCGGCAGCGGCCTGGTTTTCGCCGGATTCGAGCGCGGCATTGCTCAAAAAGGCAAGCACGGGGAAGGCCGGGCTCTCTGCGGCATCGGCAGGCAGGGTTTCAAACGTGCTGTCTTCAGGGCGGAATTCTTCCGCGGCACGGATGAGTTCGTCCAAGTTGTCTAAGCGGTCTTGATGATCGCCCTTTTGATTTTGGTAATACTCATACAGGCCGCTGCTGCGTACGGCCTCGGCCACAATTTCAGGTAGCCCTATTGAGCCAATGCAGCCGCGCAGGCTTTCAATCAGGCCCACAAAAGCAGCCACCTTGCCGTTTTTCACAGCCACGCGGCAGGCTGCCTGCCACAGCGGTACACCTTCCTGCGCAGCAGCAGCTTGGATATTTTCCACCGTACGGCTGCCGATACCGCGCGCGGGCACGTTGATGACACGCAACAGGGCGTTATCGTCGTCGGGATTAACCGCTAGCCGCAAATAAGCAAGTGCGTGCTTGATCTCCTGGCGCTCGTAAAAGCGCAGGCCGCCGTAGATTTTATAAGGCAGGCCGGCACGGAACAGGACTTGCTCAAGAATGCGAGACTGGGCGTTGCTGCGGTAGAGTACGGCAGTTTGCGCCAAATCCATGCCGTCGCGGTGCAGGGCTTTGATTTCTTCCACTACGAATTCCGCTTCTTCACCGTCGGTAAAGGCGGAAAGAAAGCGGATTTTTTCGCCATGCTCGGCTTCAGTACGCAAGTTTTTGCCCAAGCGGCTGTCGTTATGGGCAATCACGGCATTGGCAGCAGCAAGGATGTTCCCCACCGAGCGGTAGTTCTGCTCCAGCTTAATGGGAGAGGCTACCTGAAATTCGCGCATGAAGTCGGCCATATTGCCCACGCGCGCGCCACGGAAACGGTAAATGCTTTGATCATCATCTCCCACAGCAAATACGGCAGCATGTTGCCCGGCCAGAAGTTTGAGCCAGTCGTATTGCAGTTTGTTGGTATCTTGGAATTCGTCTACCAAGATGTGATTAAAGCGATTCTGGTAGTGAGCACGCAAAATCTCGTTACTTTGCAACACTTCGTAGCTACGCAGCATGAGTTCGGCAAAATCTACTACCCCTTCCTGCCGACACAGACGGTCATATTCAGCATAGCATTCAATCAGGCGCTGCTCAAACGGATTACTAGCATGTAATACAGCCGCACGTAGCCCAGCTTCTTTTTGCGCGTTGATAAAGCCTTGCAAGGCACGTGGAGCGATGATTTCTTCAGAAATGTTGAGGAGTTTAAGCAGGCGTTTAACCAGCGCAAGCTGGTCAGTGCCGTCTAGAATCTGGAAGGTGGCAGGCAGACCAGCTTCCTTGTGATGTAGACGCAGGAAACGGTGGCACAGGCCATGAAACGTACCCAGCCACATGGCACGGATATTCAGCGGCAACATGGCTTCGAGCCGAGTACGCATTTCTTTAGCTGCTTTATTGGTGAACGTAACCGCCATCACCGAATGTAGGCTGGCTTGAGCACTGTGTAAGAGCCAAGCGATACGGGTGGTAAGCACTTTAGTCTTACCGCTGCCGGCACCAGCCAGCACCAAAGCAGATTGCGCCGGCCAGGTTACCGCAGAAAGTTGCTCATTGTTTAAGCCGGAAAGTAGGGAGTTTTGTGGAGCTGATGTAAGCACGGTCTGAAGTGTTGGAATAACTAAAAGAAGCGTGGATTATATAACCAAACTCTTGTTTCCTCCTGCAAGGTTGGTTCAACTTAGATAATTTTTCAAGGCACAAGAGGCTACCTGAAAGTTTCAGGTAGCCTCTTAATAGGCAAATGTTACAAGAGTATCAAGCTTCCACCTCAGATAGTTCTGAGAGAATCTTTGGCTATGCAGTGATAGATTGTGTGGGATCACTACATGGAAAAAGCCACACGGCAATCTGTCTGGGCATATCAAGTCACCCTGCCGGCTGAAAATAGCGGGTTCAAGAATCCCATCTCATCCAAGGTTCCTTTCCCCACATCCTTTTTGATCTTAGCACTGTAATCTAG
>NZ_DBHKXY010000035.1:0-3198 GCF_057315495.1 Eikenella sp. | reverse complement strand
CCTTGCAGGATAAGGCTTGCGGGAGGCTTTAGCACCTTTTTTGTTACTTATGCCGCTTTTCACGATCTTCGTATAGGCTTGGATATGGCTGTAGAGGAAAAAGGCCCCAAGCTGGTATTCGATCAATGCAGGAAACTGGTCGAACAGGCATATCAGCACTACAAGGCTGGAGAAGAAGATGAAGGTTGGTATGCTTTGGAAGAAGTGCGTAAATTACTGAGAAAAGTCAGAACCCAATAACGAGATTTTCCGATTGATTAGGCTACCTGAAAAATATCGGTGTCTTTATTTTTCAGGTAGCCTCTATGAGCTCCGATGATTAAAGGCTAAGCCGAGTTGCCGCAAAGCTATAGTGAATTAACAAAAACCAGTACGGCGTTGGCTCGCCTTGCCGTAACGTGTGTACTGTCTGCGGCTCGCCGCCTTGTCCTGATTTTTGTTAATCCACTATAAAGCATAGCATGGACGAAATTCAAACGGCGCTAAAGGCTACCTGAAACCCACACACAAACAAAAAGGCTACCTGAAAGTTTCAGGTAGCCTTTGCTCATTCCAACTGACTCAGCGTTTAGCGGGTAACGTTTTTATCCGCCAATTCCTTACGCAGTTTCTTGGTAACCGCCATCATCACTTCCAGCTGTTCCAAGGTTTCTTTCCAGCCGCGGGTTTTCAGACCGCAGTCGGGGTTGACCCACAGGCGCTCTACCGGCACCACTTCCATCGCTTTGCGCAGCAGGCGCTCCACTTCGGCTTCAGTGGGCACACGCGGGCTGTGGATGTCGTACACGCCGGGGCCGATGTCGTTCGGGTATTTGAAGTCGCCGAACGCGGTGAGCAATTCCATGTCGGAACGTGAAGTTTCAATGGTAATCACGTCTGCATCCATGCTGGCGATGGCGGGCAGGATGTCGTTGAACTCGGAATAGCACATATGGGTGTGGATTTGGGTGCTGTCTTCCGCGCCGGTGCTGGAGAGGCGGAAAGCTTCGCAGGCCCAGGCCAGGTATTCGTCCCACTGCGCTTTTTTCAGCGGCATGGCTTCGCGGATGGCGGGCTCGTCGATCTGGATTACTTTGATACCGGCTTTTTCCAAATCCAGCACTTCGTCGTTCAGCGCCAATGCGATTTGTTTGGCTACCACGCTCAGCGGTACGTCGTCGCGCACAAACGACCATTTGAACATGGTTACCGGGCCGGTGAGCATGCCTTTCATCGGGCGTTTGGTGAGGCTTTGCGCGTAGGTAGACCAGTAAACGGTCATCGGATTGGGGCGGGATACGTCACCGAAAATAATCGGCGGTTTCACGCAGCGGCTGCCGTAGCTCTGCACCCAACCAAATTGGCTGAAGCAGTAGCCGGCCAGCTGTTCGCCGAAGTATTCCACCATGTCGTTACGCTCGGCTTCGCCGTGTACGGGCACGTCCAATTCCAATTTCTCTTGGATCTCCACGCAGTAGGCGATTTCCTTCTTCATCGCTGCATCGTAGTCGGCAGCGGAGAGTTCGCCTTTCTTGAGCGCGGCGCGCGCTTGGCGGATTTCGGTGGTTTGCGGGAAGGAGCCGATGGTGGTGGTGGGCAGCACCGGCAGTTTCATCCATTCCTGCTGTGCCTTAATGCGCTGGGCAAACGGCGATTTGCGCTGGTCGGCACCTTTGGGCAGGTCGGCCACGCGTTTTTGTACGGCTGCATTGTGGATTTTCTTGTTGGTGGCGCGGTCGGCGGCAGCGGCATCGGATTCGGCCAAGGCAGCCTGAACGGCAGATTTGCCGTGTGCCAAAGCCTGTTTCACCACGCCCAGTTCCACCAGTTTCTGCGCGGCAAAGGCCATCCAAGATTTGATTTCGCCGTCCAGTTTTTCTTCCACGGCCAAGTCTTGCGGGCTGTGCAGCAGCGAGCAGGAGGGGGCAATCCACAAATTGTTGCCGAATTTGGCTTTCACGGGCTCGAGCGTGTCGATTACCTTATTCAGGTTGGCACGCCACACGTTGCGGCCGTCAATCAGGCCTACAGACAGCACGCGGTTGTCCGGCCAGCCGTCGGCAAACACGGAGAGTTGCTCCGGTGCGCGCACGCAGTCGATGTGCACGCCGTGTACGGGCAGGGATTTCAACAGGTTCAAATGTTCGGCCACAGAAGCGAAATAAGTGCCGATTACGATGCGCACGCCGGTGTTGGCCAATTCCTGATACACGGGAGCGAATGCGTCCAGCCACACTTGTGAAGCTTCAGCCGCCAAAATCGGCTCGTCGATCTGAATCCAATCCACGCCTTCGGCAGCCAGTTCGCGCAAGAGTTGTGCGTAGGCAGGCAGCAGTTTGGGCAGCAGCAGTTTGGTTACGCGGCAGCCGAAGTCTTCTTTTTTCTTGCCCAACCAAGCCAAGGTAACCGGACCCACCAGCGTGGGCTTGATGTCGTGGCCTTGCGCTTTGGCTTCTTTGATTTGAGCAATCAGGTTTTTGGCGTTTACCTTAAATTCGGTGTCGGCCGACCATTCGGGCACGATGAAGTGATAGTTGGTGTCGAACCACTTGGTCATTTCCATCGCAAACTGGGTGGCGTTACCGCGCGCCAGTTGGAAGTATTCCGGCAGGGTCAGCTTGGCTGCGTCGAAGCCGAAACGGGAGGGAATGCCGCCCAAGGTGCAGAGCAAATCCAGCACATGGTCGTAAAACGAAAAATCGCCCACCGGCAGCAAATCGGCACCGGCGGCTTTTTGGGTGGCCCAGTTGGCGCGACGGATATCGGCCGCTACCTGCTGCAATTCAGCTTCGGATTTCGCGCCTTTCCAAAAGGCTTCAACGGCAAATTTCAGCTCGCGCTTCGCGCCGATGCGCGGATAACCGGAGAGGTGGAATGTGTTCATAAAAACTCCTTCAATGGTTTGCAAAACAGAAAATGTTTAGGAAATGAGTAAAATTTCTCAGGAGGCGAGTTTGCGGCAGGACAAGGCAAGTTGCAAGCGATAAATTTGCTGCTTTGCATGAATGAAATTAATACAAACCCCAGGGTTGAAATGAATAAATTTTATCTATTTCAAATAAAAATATTATTTTTCAAATTATTGCATGTATTTTTAAAACACCAGCCCTTCCCCACCTTCCCACTACCATCCGTCTTTATAAATAAATTTTTAATGGATAGAAGGGCATAAGTAACAAAAAAGGTGCTAAAGCCCCCCGCAAGCCTTATCCTGCAAGG
>NZ_DBHKXY010000034.1:130109-142068 GCF_057315495.1 Eikenella sp. | reverse complement strand
TTGTTACTTACTGGCAAGGTTCTCTGAAATAGCACCTTTTTTGTTACTTATGCCAGTTTTTCCTGAATGCTGCGTTCTACCTTGGCCAGACGTTTCATTCCGTACTTTGCCTGTTTGAAACGGTTGTTGGTGCTGGTTTGGGGTTTGAGCAGCCTGCCCCTTGCGGCTTTAAGTGCGCGGTAGATGGTGACGCGGCTGACTTGGTAGCGGCGTGCCAGGGAGGTGACGCTTTCCTTCTCCTGAGTGTAGGCCAGCCAAATGGCTTGGCGGTGGTGCGGGGTGAGTCGGGTGTTTTTGTGCATGTTCATGTTTCAGTATTCTCCTGGAAATACTGTAAACAACGCTACTGGTTTCTACAAGAAAGGCTACCTGAAAAACGGTTTATCCTGTTTCAGGTAGCCTTTCGTCTGCCGCACGGGCAGCCTGCCTATTGCCCGCGCAGGAACAGGGCATCGAGGTCGGTGAGGGTGAGTTTCACCCAGGTGGGGCGGCCGTGGTTGCATTGGTTGCTGCGGGAGGTATTTTCCATATCGCGCAGCAGGGCATTCATTTCGGGCAGGGTGAGGCGGCGGCCGGCGCGCACGGAGCCGTGGCAGGCCATGGTGCTGAGGATGCGGTTTTCGCGCTCTTCTACGGTGCGGATGCTGCCGGTGTGGGCGGCTTCTTGCAGCATGCTGCGGGCAAGTTCGGAAATATCGGCTTTGCCCAGCATCTGCGGCACGGCGCGTATGGCGATGGTGTGGCTGCCCACGGCGGAGCAGTCGAGGCCGTATTGGCGCAGCAAATCGGCGTGTTCGGCCAGGGCGGCCATTTCTTCGTGAGTGGCTTCAAAGCTCACGGGGATGAGCAGCTGCTGGCTGTGCAGGCTGCCGTGGCTTTGGCGCTGGGCTTTCATTTTTTCGTAGTTCACGCGCTCGGCGGCGGCGTGCATGTCGATTAAGAGCAGGCTGTTTTCGGCTTGAGCCAGGATATAAATGCCGAGCAGCTGGGCGATGGCGAAGCCGAGCGGGTGTTCTGCGGCATTGTTTTCAGGTAGCCGGGCGGCTTCCGCGCTTGATGCGAATCGGCTTTGCTCGAGGGCGGCAAGTTCGGGGTCTTCGCTGCCGCTGTGTTTATAAAGCTCGGCATAGGTTTGCCAGGCGGCGCGGCTTTCTTGCAGGGTGAGGCGTTGCTGCTGCGGGGCGCGGGCAGGGTTATAAGCAACAGGGGTGCGGGCGCTGGGGCTACCTGAAAGCGAGCCAGGCGAGCTTCTGCGCAGCAAAAACTCGCCTGGCTCGCTTTCAGGTAGCCTTTGGCTGTGGATGTGTTGCAGCAGGCTGCCGGCGTTGCTCACGCTGTCGGTTTGGTCGGCGCGGGTGTCGGCCAGCGCTTTGTTCAGGGTGTGGAACACGAGCTGGTGTACGGCCTGGCTGTCGCGGAAGCGGATTTCGGTTTTGGTGGGGTGCACGTTGACGTCCACCATTTCGGGCGGCAGTTCGAGAAACAGCACGAAGGCGGGGGTGATTTGCTGGTGCAACACATCGCGGTAGGCCTGTTTGGCGGCGTGCAGCATCACTTTGTCGCGCACGAAGCGGTTGTTTACAAAACAGTATTGCTGGCTGCTGCGGCCTTGGGCGAAGGTGGGTTTGGCAATGAGGCCGTGCAAACGGAGGATGCCGTTGCCGCTGTCGATGGGCAGGGAGGCGGCCTGAAAATCCGAGCCCAGCACGGCGGCGATGCGTTCGTTTTGGCTTTGGGCGGGGTATTTGGCGGTGGTTTTGCCGTTGTGCACAAGCTCGAAGGCGATGTGCGGGTTGGCCAGGGCGAGGCGGTCGAACACGGTGGCGCAGTGGGCGTATTCGGTGTTTTCGGATTTGAGGAATTTGCGCCGGGCAGGGGTGTTGAAAAAGAGGTCGGCCACTTCCACGCTGGTGCCTACGGGGTGGGCGGCAGCGGCGGCGGGCTCGATTTGCCCGTCACGGGCGCGCACTTGGCGGGCGGCGGGGCTGCCTTCCTGGCGGCTGGTGAGGGTGAGGCGGGACACGGAGGCGATGCTGGCCAGCCCTTCGCCGCGAAAGCCCATGCTGCGCACGTGCTCCAAATCTTGCAGCGAAGCGATTTTGCTGGTGGCGTGGCGGGAGAGGGCGAGCGGAAGGTCGTCGGCATGGATGCCGCTGCCGTTATCGGCCACGCGGATGAGGCGGATGCCGCCGCCGGCCAGCTCCACTTGGATACGGGTGGCGCCGGCATCAATACTGTTTTCGATGATTTCTTTGAGCGCGGCGGCGGGGCGTTCCACCACTTCGCCGGCGGCGATTTGGTTCACAAGGTGGTCGGGCAGGGCATGGATACGGGGCATGATGGGTCTCGGGGTTGGGCTACCTGAAAAGGCGGGGTTTATTTTTCAGCTAGCCTTCAACCGTTTTGCAGTTTGGCGATATCGGGCGTGATCACGCGCACATCAGCGTTTTGGGCGCGGTGGCGCAGGGCGTGGTCGATGAGCACGAGGGCGAGCATGGCTTCGGCGATCGGGGCGGCGCGCAGGCCGACACAGGGGTCGTGGCGGCCGTGGGTTTCGAGCATAACGGGCTGGCCGTGGATGTCGATACTGTGGCGCGGAGTGGCGATGGAGCTGGTGGGCTTCACGGCGAAGTCGGCGCGGATGGTTTGGCCGGTGGAAATGCCGCCGAGGATGCCGCCGGCATGGTTGCTGGCGAAGCCTTGCGGCGTGAGCTCGTCGCCGTGTTGGCTGCCGAGTTGGCGCACCACGTCGAAGCCGTCGCCGACGGATACGGCTTTCACCGCGTTGATGCCCATCAGGGCGTGGGCGATGTCGGCATCCAGCCGGTCAAACACGGGCTCGCCCAGGCCGACGGGGACGTTGCGCGCTTCAATATGCAGTTTCGCGCCCACGGAATCGAGCGATTTGCGTACGGAGTCCATATAGGCTTCCAAGTCGGCGATTTGGCTTTGGTTGGCGGCAAAGAAGGGGTTTTGGCCGATTAATTCTTCGCCTTCAAATGCGATTTCAAGCTCGCCCACCTGGCTCACCCAGCAGAGAATCTGCGTGCCGAACTGCTCGCGCAGCCATTTTTTGGCCACGGCACCGGCGGCCACGCGGGCGGCGGTTTCGCGCGCAGAACTGCGGCCGCCACCGCGATAATCGCGGATGCCGTATTTGTGCCAATAGGTGTAGTCGGCATGGCCGGGGCGGAATTGTTGGGCGATATTGCCGTAGTCGCGGCTGCGTTGGTCGGTGTTGCGGATGAAGAGGGCGATGGGCGTGCCGGTGGTGCGCCCTTCAAACACGCCGGAGAGGATTTCCACTTGGTCGGCTTCGCGCCGCTGGGTAACGTGGCGGCTGGTGCCGGGGCGACGGCGGTCGAGGTCGGGCTGGATATCGGCTTCGGCAAGCGGCAGGCCGGGCGGGCAGCCGTCGATGATGCAGCCGATGCCTGCGCCGTGACTTTCGCCGAAGGTGGTGATGCGGAAGAGTTGTCCGAAGGAGTTGCCGGGCATGATGGTTGAAACAAGAAGATTGGGAAGATGCGGGCGAGTTTAGCACAAAGGCTACCTGAAAATGATTTTTCAGGTAGCCTTCGGCTATTCCGCAGCCTAAGCCTTTTTCACAAATTCGGATTTGAGGTTGAGCGCGGTGCCGTTTACTTTGCAGGCGATGTCGTGGTCGCCTTCCTGCAGGCGGATGTTTTTCACTTTGGTGCCTTGTTTGAGCACCAGCGAGCTGCCTTTCACTTTCAGGTCTTTGAGCAGCACCACGCTGTCGCCGTTGGCCAGCGGTGTGCCGTAGGCATCAACTGCGCTGAGGGCGTCGTCTGCCTCGGCAGCGGCATCGGCCTGGGCCGACCATTCGTGGGCGCATTCCGGGCAAATGAGGTTGGCGCCGTCTTCATAGGTGTATTCGGATTGGCATTGCGGGCAGGGCGGTAGGGTAGTCATTCGTTTTCCTTATGGTTTGAAATGATTGGGAGACTACCTGAAAGCTGGCAACGGTTTTCAGATAGCCTGATGAGGCGGCGGATTATAACGCGGTCAGCACGGCATCACCCATGCCGCTGCAAGACACGAGCTGGGTGCCTTGTTCGTAAATATCGCCGGTGCGCAAGCCTTGTTGCAGCACTTTCTGCACGGCATTTTCCACCTGCACGGCGCGCGCTTCGTCGTTCAGGCTGTAGCGCAGCAGCATGGCCAGCGAGAGGATGGTGGCCAGCGGGTTGGCTTTGTTTTGCCCGGCGATATCGGGCGCGGAGCCGTGCGAGGGTTCGTATAGGCCTTTGCCGTTTTCGTCCAGTGAGGCGGAGGGCAGCATGCCGATGGAGCCGGTGAGCATGGAAGCTTCGTCGGAGAGGATGTCGCCGAAGATGTTGCCAGTGGCGATCACATCGAACTGTTTGGGCGCGCGCACGAGCTGCATGGCGGCGTTGTCCACATACATGTGGGAGAGTTCGACATCGGGGTATTGTTTGCCGATTTCTTCGAAGATTTCGCACCACAGTTCGGTGGTTTCCAACACGTTGGCTTTGCCCACGGAGCAGACTTTTTTGCTGCGTTTCTGCGCGGCACGGAAGGCAACGTGGGCGATGCGGCGGATTTCGCTTTCGCTGTAGCGCATGGTGTTGAAACCTTCGCGCTCGCCGTTTTCCAGCGTGCGGATGCCGCGCGGTTCGCCGAAATAGATGTCGCCGGTCAGTTCGCGCACGATGAGGATGTCGAGGCCTGCCACGATTTCGGGTTTGAGCGTGGAGGCGTTGGCCAGCTCTTTATACAAAATGGCGGGGCGCAGGTTGGCAAAAAAATTCAAATCTTTGCGGATGGCCAAGAGGCCGCGCTCGGGGCGCAGCGGGCGGTCGAGGTTGTCGTATTGCGGGCTGCCCACCGCGCCAAGCAGCACGGCATCGGCGGCGCGGCACAGGTTTTGCGTAAACTCGGGATAGGGGCTGCCGAATTGGTCGTAGGCTTCGCCGCCCAGCGGAGCGTATTCGTAGGATACGTCCAAGCCCTGTTCAATCAATTTATCGAGCACGCGCACGGCTTCGCGTACGATTTCGGGGCCGATGCCGTCGCCTTTGATGATGGCTAGTTTTTTGGTCATGAGGGTAAGTCCTTTATAGAAGGTGGATAACTATTTTTCAGGTAGCCTTACTTCGGATTTGAGACTACCTGAAAACCTTAATGGTGCTGAAACAGGCTGATTTCGCCGTTGTGGTATTGGTAGAGCAGGGTGGAAATGGTGTAGGGGCCTTCTTCGGCGATCTGTGCGGCGGCAACCTTCAGGGTGGCGATGGCGCGTTCGTCGGAGGGGTTGCACAAAATCAGCACGTTGCGCGCGGGAATAGCCAGCACGGGGTTGGCGGGCAGCACGGGGTCGCTCGGCAGGATTTCGTTTAAAAGCAGGATAAGGGAGGCGTCGTAGTTGCTGTCGAGCAGGATTTGGGTGAGGCTGCTTTCTTCTATGTGCTCAATCTGTATTTTGCCTTGCATATATTGGCGCAGATTGGCGAGGGCGGTGTGGTGCAGCGCGGCATCGTCGGCCAGGCCGGCGGCAACGGCGTCTTCGCGGCTGAAAGAACGCATGGCTTCGCCGGTGTCGAGCATATAGAGCAGCACCAAATCGCCGGCAATCGGGCGGTAGATAACGGATTCTTCGGGCTCGGTGCCGGATACTTGGGTCATCTGCCGCAGGTGTTCGAGCCAGAGGCCGTTTTGAATCACGGGGAATAGCTGCTCGGCACGGGCTGGCGGCCGCTCGGCCATTATTTGCCGCACCATGGCAGCGTTGGCGGCGAGGAGGACGTCTAAATCGGCCGGGGATTGCAGATAGCGGGCGTAGTGGTTGCCCAGATAAAGCTTGCCTTCGCCTACCTGCAACACGGTGTCTTCAAGGCTTTCGCCCCATTCGATTTGCGCATCCACGGCACAATCGCGGCGGATGTGCTCGGCAAAGTGTTGGATAAACTGCCGCCAATCCATTGTTTTCGGCGCACGGCCGAAAAGCTTGCTGAAGAAAGACATTTTCCGATTCCTTTGTTTTTGAAATACTGCTCAGAGCAGCCGGCAGGCTACCTGAAAACGAGCCAGGCGAGTTTCGCCAAAATGGGATGCGCGTGATTTAATTTTATTATGGTGTTTGATAGCGGGAGCCATAAAGGCTACCTGAAAAATTCACGCGATGCGGCAATCTGCGCTGCGGATTTTAAACACCGCTTTGCGGATGGTTTGCCCGGGCGTGCCCACAAGCGGGGCGTGGCCGTCGTTGGGGAAGAAGAGGGCAAATTCGCCTGTTTCCAAATCAAACCATGTTTCCGGCGTGCAGCGGAAAAATTCGATGTCGCGCTTTTCGTTATAGCCTTGGCCGTTTTGCAGGCGGCTGCGGTCGATCCAGCCGTAGGTTTCCCTGCCGCTTAACGGCACTTGGATATCGATGTGGTTCAAATGCGCTTCGGGCAGCGCGGCTTCGCGTGCGCGCAGGGTTTCGGTTTGGATAAAGAGGCGGATATTCGGGTTGCCGCACGGCACTTGGCCGTCGGGTAGGGCGGCTAAATCCAGGCTTTGCAGCAGGCGGAAGGCTTCGGCAAAGTCGGGGTGCAGCGCGGCGTAGCGGGATGCATGGGCGATGGTGTCGGTAATCATGGTTTAGGGCTACCTGAAAAGTGAAGCGGCATCCTATTTGGCAAGTTGCCGCAAAATATCCAGCGTGGCGGCGTAGTGTTCGGCAATCGGGATAACGCGGCGGCTGGTTTGTTCGATATCTGCACTTTCCTCCGTCCACAGCGGCGGGAAGAAGTGGTAAACGCTGTCGCCGCCCAATGCGGCCACTTCTTCTTGCCAGCCCATCCAACGCACGTTTTCGTAGAACAGTGCCAAATCGCCGCTAAACGCCCAGTTGAGGAAGTCGGTGTAGCCCAGTTCGCAGTCTTCCCATTCAAGGGTGTCGGGCGGCAGGTAGAACACATTGCCGGGTGTGCCATCCAAGCCGCCGCCGTTGAGGGCAAAGTAGCCGCCGGCGGCATCGTCTGCAACCAGGTAATAAGGCGCGGGAGCGGCAGGTTCGGCTTGGGTGCGGCCGAGATTCCAGCTGCCGAGGCCGCGCGGCAGGCGGGGGCTGCCCGAGCCCAGGATGCGCAACCAGCCGTGGTCGATGAGGATGCCGCCGGTTTCATACACCACCGCGCCCATCACCGAGCGGGTGCTTACTTGGGTTTTCACCAGTTCGGCTTCTGCGGCGGCCGGGTCGCGCGGCAGGATTTCCACCGGATTGGCGGCTTCGGCAAGCCATTCTTGAATCAGCGGCCATGCAGGGTCGGCGGTATTAATGAGGTCGGCTAAGGTTTTCATATGAGGCTACCTGAAAATGAGCGAAGCGAGTTTCTGCGAAGCTAAAATGAGCAAGAGCAGGATTTTTGCGAAGCTAAAGTAAGCGTAGCAAAGTTTCTGCGAAGCTAAAAATGGGTGGGTTAAGCAGCTGTTCAGATGGCTATACCTTTACTGCGCAGATTCGCCAAGCATTCGGCAAGGTAATCATCATCGTGTTCGGCATAAATCGGGCTGCCGACAGGCTCTTCCAATAAATCGGGATAGGGCGGGCAGGTGTTGCCGCGATGGTTTTTATCGCGCCACGCGGGATCAGGCCGGTAGCCGCGCCGCTGCATTTCGTCCATGATGAGGACGTGGTAGGCGTAGAGCAGATAAGGGCTGCGGGCGAAGACGTAGTTTACGGTGGCGTGCGGCCGGCCCCAGCCGTTGCCGCGCAAGGCGGCGCATTCGCGGTGTTGGCCGAGCAGTTGGGCGCGGGGGAGTTGGGGGATAAGGGCTTGGTGCCACAGGCGCATGGTGATTGCCTAAATAAAGGCTACCTGAAAAAGAGAGAGCAGATTTCAGGTAGCCTGCAATGGGTTAGTTAATGGGGCGGGTTTCGCCGCTCATGGGGTCGTCAATTTGCATACGGCCGCTGGCTTTGTCCACTTCGTAGCCGAACAGGCGGGGGGCGGTGTGCGGATCGCCGCCGCAGCGGGCATCGTGTTTTTCGTGCACGTCCACGGTGTAGTTGTTGGCGGTTTCGGTGGTGATGAACAGCAGGCATTCCGGTTTCAGGCTGGTTAGCCGGTGGCGGGCAACGGAGGCAGACACGCGGGCTACGGCTTGCTCTTTGTTGCTGATGGGCTCGGCTTGGGCGCTGAGGGCGAGGAGGGGCAGCAGGGCTGTGAGGAGGAGTGCGGGTTTCATAACGTTTTCTATAGGAGTTGGGAAGGATAGAAGGCTACCTGAAAAAAGGTTTTAGCTTCGCTGAAACTTGCTTTCAGGTAGCCTTGGGTTTAGCTGTTAAACAGCCAGGGTTGGCTTTGGCGGCGTTGTGCTTCAAAGGCGCGGATTTGGTCGGCGTGTTGCAGGGTGAGGCCGATTTCGTCGAGGCCGTTGAGCAGGCAGTGTTTGCGGTGTTCGGTGATGTCGAATTTAAACGTGGTGCCGCCGGGGGTGGTAACGGTTTGCCGTTCTAAATCGATGCTGAGCCGATAGCCTTCGGTGGCATAGGTTTCTTGGAAGAGTTGTTCCACCTGCTCTTCAGTCAGCACGATGGGCAGCAGGCCGTTTTTGTAGCAGTTGTTGAAGAAAATATCGGCAAAGCTGGGGGCGATGACGGCGCGGAAGCCGTAATCGTCGAGCGCCCAAGGGGCGTGCTCGCGCGAGGAGCCGCAGCCGAAGTTTTTTCGCGTGAGCAGGATTTGCGCGCCTTGGTAGCGCGGCTGATTCAGCGAAAAATCAGGATTGAGCGGGCGCTTGCTGTTGTCCATGCCCGGCTCGCCGTGGTCGAGATAACGCCATTCGTCAAAGCAGTTTACGCCGAAGCCGCTGCGTTTGATGGATTTGAGGAATTGTTTGGGGATGATGGCATCGGTGTCCACATTATTGCGGTCGAGCGGGGCAACGAGGGCGGTGAGCTGGGTAAAGGCTTTCATGGCGGGTCTTTGTGGTTTGCTTAAAGGCTACCTGAAAATGCAACCTTATGTTTATATGGATATTTTTATTCCGGCAGGCGCTCGGCCTGCCGGATGCCTGGTTTATTCAGTGGCGTTTTCGATTTTCTCGCCCACATGGGAAATACCGCGGCCAACGGCATTGCTGCCCTTGCGCACGGCTTCGCGGGTGTGGTCGATGTTGTTGGCAGTGTCTTCTTTTACGCCGTGCCAAGTGCTGGAACAGGCGGATAGGCCGATGGCGGTAATGGCGAGGATGAGAAGGTGTTTCATGTTTTCAGCTCCTTATGTGAAGAAATGAAAGATGCACGATTGGCTCGTGTGGCTTTATTATCGGCCAAAACAGCAAGCCTGACGGCTGATTTAGCCTGAATTTATCGGATTTTACTTTTCAGGTAGCCTCTGATGGCGGACAACCGCCGGATTAAAAATCGGCTTCATAACCGTGGCCTCGGCTACCATAAAAAATCAACCAGCGCGCCAGAGAATAGACAATGTGCAATTGGCTTTCCAAACTTTCTGGTTCGGCTTCTGGCGGTTCATATTGGTCTTTTAGATATTCCAAGCCGTGTTGCTGCGCGATGGGGGTAACTGCGGCAAGCAGCCGTTGGGCATAATCTACGGCTTCTTCGGCCAAATGGTTCGACCATGCTTCGTTGAGCAAATCTTCGCTGATCAGATCCTGGCAGTCGGCTAGGAATTGGCCGCGGAATACATTTGCATCTTGGCCAAAGGCGCGATATACCGGCACGCTGTCTTGTTCCGGAGCCAATTCGATTACATAGTAGCCTTGGTAATCTTGGTAAACTTCATCAAACGGCGGTTTATCCGGATTATCGTCGGCATCGTATTGTTCGCGTAGCCAAGCGTCTGCCTGAGCATCTCTGCCCACTTGCGGTGCCTTGATGGTTTCATAGCTGGGTATGCCGAGCGCAAACCATTCTTCCAGCAGTTGTTCCCGCTGGTCGGGAGAAAGATTTTCCGACGGTATCAGACTATATAGCTCGTAAAAGCGTTGTTCCTTGCCCGCTTTGGGTTTGCTTAACGGGCGCATATCCAATCCCATATTATTTTCCTTTCATAGTTGGATTTTCAGGTAGCCTTGGCAGGGGCGGGCGGTTTAACGGTTGCGGCCGGGGTTGTATTTGAGCACGATGTGGGTGAGGTCGCCGCGGTGGCGGCGGCAGAAGGCGTCTGCTTCGGCTCTGCTGGGGCGGCGTTTGCCGTCTTGACCGAGCAGGCGGATAGCGGGATGCTCGCGCAGCATGGAGGCGATCGGTTCGCTTTCAATTTGTTTGCCGCATTCGCCGTAGCGGGCGAAGCCTTCGTAAACGTTGTTGAGGCGGGTGCGCGTGTCGATTTCGGCGCGGGCAATGCGCGGACAGGCAGCGATGAAGGCTTCAAACATGGCAAATTCGCTCAGCACGGTGCGGCACTGCTCCGGCGTGGGCGAGGCAATAGGCTCGGCGGTAGCCAGGGCGGGGCAGAGAGCGGCGAGCAGGAGGGTGGTTTTGAGGAGGGTTTTCATGGAGTTCAATTATTTGGGTTACTTGAGACGGGGTATTTTAACTTTTTCAGGTAGCCTGTGGGCAGATAGAGGCTACCTGAAAGCGCAGCTTCAACGAAGCTAAAAACCTCAAGCCAGCGTCCGGACATCGACAAAATGCCCGGCCACCGCCGCCGCCGCCGCCATGGCAGGGCTGACGAGGTGCGTTCGGCCGCCGTTGCCCTGCCGTCCTTCAAAATTGCGGTTGGAGGTGGAGGCACAGCGTTCTTGCGGCGCGAGGCGGTCGGCGTTCATGGCCAAACACATGGAGCAGCCCGGTTCACGCCATTCAAAGCCCGCGTCGGTGAAGATTTTGTCCAAGCCTTCTTTTTCCGCCTGCTCTTTCACCAAGCCGGAGCCGGGCACGACCAGCACGCGGTTCACGTTGCCCGCCTTTTTGCGACCTTTGGCCACCGCGGCGGCTTCGCGCAAATCTTCGATGCGACTGTTGGTGCAGGAGCCGATGAACACCACGTCGACGGGGATTTCGTTCAGCGGCGTGCCGGCGGCCAAGCCCATGTATTCCAAAGCACGTTCCATGCCCGCGCGTTTCACCGCGTCGGCTTCGTCGGCGGGATTCGGCACTTTGCCGTCCACGCCCAGCACCATTTCGGGCGACGTGCCCCACGTTACCTGCGGCTCGATATCTTCGGCGCGGAAACGGTAGGTTTTGTCGAATGTCGCGCCATCGTCGGACACCAGTGTACGCCAGTAGGTCACGGCTTTGTCCCAATCCGCGCCTTTGGGGGCGAATTTGCGGCCTTGGATGTAGTTGATAGTGGTGTCGTCCACCGCCACCAAGCCGCTGCGCGCGCCGGCTTCAATCGCCATGTTGCACAGAGTCATGCGGCCTTCCATGGAGAGGCTGCGGATGGCTACGCCGCCGAACTCGATGGCATAGCCCGTGCCGCCCGCCGTGCCGATTTGGCCGATGATGTACAGCGCGATGTCTTTGGCGGTTACGCCCGGTTTCAGACGGCCTGAAACTTCAATCAGCATGGATTTGGATTTTTTGGCGGTGATGCACTGGGTGGCCATGGTGTGTTCCACTTCACTGGTGCCGATGCCGTGCGCCAGCGCGCCGAACGCGCCGTGGGTGCTGGTGTGCGAATCGCCGCAGACGACGGTCATGCCGGGCAGCGTCGCGCCCTGTTCGGGGCCCATCACATGCACGATGCCTTGGCCTTTGTCTTTAAACGGGAAATACGCCAGCGCGCCGAATTCTTTGATGTTTTTGTCCAAAGTGTCCACTTGCAGCTTGGAGATGGGGTCTTTGATGCCTTCGTCCCAATGGTCGGTGGGGGTGTTGTGGTCGGCGGTGGAGACCACGCTGTCGATGCGCCACAGTTTGCGGCTGGCCATTTTCAGGCCTTCAAACGCCTGCGGGCTGGTCACTCCATGCACCAGCTGTCGGCCGACATACAGCAGCACCGCGCCGTCTTCT
>NZ_DBHKXY010000034.1:0-130099 GCF_057315495.1 Eikenella sp. | reverse complement strand
GTTCTGGGTCGTGGACAATATGGCTGTTCCAGAGTTTGTCGTAGAGGGTTTGTGCACTCATTAGATTTATTCCTTGGTGTGGTTTTAGGGTGGATTATGCACATAATGTCTAAAAAACGCAAGAGAGAGAAAGTAAAAATTACCTTAGATGTAGTGTAGCTTAGTTTTATATACATTTTGTCTAATTTAACGGGTAGGGTTACCTGAAATATGGCCTTAGCCAAATCGGCTTGAATGCAATCTCCGCATCCAAGATAGTGGATAAAAAAGAGTGGGATAAGGCTTAGGCCGCGGGCAGGGCAGGTAGTACGGCAGGCGAACTAATGTGGTAGCTTTCTTATTCTGGTTCGCTATGCAGGCCATTCCCAGTTTGGAACGGATGAGACCAGCGCTTATAATTCACACTTGGTTTTACCGCCCATTTGCCGCCTGTACCGCCCGCAGGCTACCTGAAAGAATCCGCTATGACCGAATACCGTTACCCCGCAGCCCAAGCCGCTGCCGAAATGTTGCAGCGTTTGGCACCGCAGGCTGCCGCGCCGGTGCTGCCGCTGCTGGACGAACTGTTTGCCGCGCAAGAGGGCAGCCACAGCTACATCACGCTTACGCCGCAAGAGGCGGATGCGCTGCGTCAGGCCGCGCCGGTGGTGGGCGATGGCAGTGGCTTCACGCCTTTGGTATTGCGCGGGCGGCGGCTGTTTAGCGGCAGACTGTTTGCGCTGGAGCGCAGTGTGGCTGCCGAATTGCGGCGGATTGCACGCGGTCGGGTGAGGCTACCTGAAAATGCCGGGCTGCGGCAGCGTTTGTGCGATTGGTTTCCCGATGCCGGGCATAACGAGCAGCGGCTGGCTGCCGCGCTGGCGGTGTTGCAGCCGCTGATGCTGGTCACCGGCGGGCCGGGTACGGGCAAAACCACCACCGTGGCCAAGCTGTTGGCGCTGCTGTGTGCCGATGCGGCCGAGATGCCGAGCATCGCGCTCACCGCCCCCACCGGTAAGGCTGCCGCCCACATGACCCGTTCGCTGCACCGCGCGTTGAATGGCTTTAAGGTGGGTAGCGAGCAGGTGTTGCAGCATTTAACGGCATTGGAAGGACAAACTGTCCACCGTTTGTTGAAACTGAACACCACCGGCCGCCGGAAATTCGACCGCGAGCAGCCGCTGCCATTTGATATTGTGGTGGCCGATGAGGCTTCCATGCTGGATTTGCCGCTGCTGCACCAATTATTGTGTGCCATTCCCGAGCATGGCCGCCTGATTTTGCTGGGTGATGAAAACCAGCTGCCGCCGGTGGGCATCGGCGCCGTGCTGCCCGTGCTGGCGCAGCCCACCGTGCTCACTGCCGAAGAAGCCGCTAAGTTGGCAGAATGGCTACCTGAAGGCGTGCCGTTTGAGGTGCGGGATAACCCGCCGCCACTGGCCGGCAATGTGGCGCGGCTGGAATACAGCCACCGTTTCGACCCGCAGCGTGGCGTGGGCGCACTGGCGCAGGCCGTGGTGGGCGGCGAGGCGGCGGCTGCCGAAGCTGCGTTTGCCCGCTTCACCGATGACTTATTCAGGCTACCTGAAACCCCTGCCGCCTTGGCACGCCGATTTGCCAAACAGCACGAAGCCTACTGGCAGGCGGTAAGCAGCGGCGACCTGGCGGCCTGCTTCGCCTCCCAGCAGCAACTGGTGTTGCTGGCCGCACGGCGCAGCCAGGCGGCAGAGTTCAACCACGAATACCGCAAGCTCCTGGTTGCGCAGGGCAGGGCGGCGGAACAGGGCTGGTTTGCCGGGCAGGTACTGATGGTGGCGGAAAACGATTATGCGGTAAAAGTGTTCAACGGCGACATCGGCATCGTGCTGCCGCACGGCGACGGGCTGGCTGCATTTTTCCCCGATGCCGGCGGCTTCCGCACCGTATCGCTCAGCCGTCTGCCCGCGCACGATACCGCCTTCGCCATGACCGTGCACAAAAGCCAAGGCTCGGAATACCAAGAAGTGTGGCTCTTGGGCGATGAAGCCGATTCTGCCCTGTTCGACCGCACCCTGCTCTACACCGCCATTACCCGCGCCCGCCGCCGCTTCGGCTACGCCGGCCAGATGAGCGCCCTCTCTGCCGCCGTGCAGCGCAAAAACCACCGCCGTACCGGTTTGGGCGAGGCGTTGCAATCGGTGGAGTAAACGGGTGTTAGCAAGAGAAAGGCTACCTGAAAATTTCAGGTAGCCTTTTGTGTACACTAGAGAAGTTAGAACAGGCGTTGGCGACGGCTGCTGATTTCGAAGCCGTGGTTTTGGCTGTTGGTGCAAGTCATGCCGCTGGTGCGGCTGGTGCACTGCCAGCCGTTGCCGCGCAGGGTTTGGCCGTAGGGCAGCACGCGGCTGTCGGGGCTGGCGAGGCTGTCGCCCACGCAACCCATTTGGGTGTGGCCGGTGCGGGCGATGGAGAAGTTGCTGCCCCAATCGAGTTCGCAATCGCGCGGTTTGGGGAGGACTGGACGATCGGGCTGGGGAATCTGGCATTCCACTACGCCGGGAGAGTGGTCGTACATGCAGTTGATGTTGCCGCTGGGGCTGCGGAACATTTTGATATCGGCATGGGCAGTGCCGGCAGCGAACAGGATGGCTGTGGCGGCAAGGGGCAGGATACGCATGGTGTGATTCCATTAGGGTGGTTAGAAAAGAAAGATTTTAGCGCAAAGTTGGATGTTTTTTGAGCTTTAGTAGAGACTAATTTTAGTTGCTTTAATAGTTTTGCAGAAACTCCATTTCTTTTGGAAAGCTTGTTTCAGGTAGCCTCTTGCTGCATCAAGAAGCTACCTGAAAATCTACAGCACGGCCTGTGGATAGGCGCCGATGATTTTCACGAAGGCGGCGCGTTCGGCGAGGGCTTCGAGGGCGGGCTGGATTTGTGGGCTGTCGGCATGGCCTTCGATGTCGATGAAGAAGAGGTAGTCCCATAGGCCGGCGCGGCTGGGTCGGCTTTCGAGCTTGGTCATGGAGATGCCGTGCTCGGAGAAGGGTTGGAGCAGGCGGTGTACGGTGCCGGGACGGTTGGGGGCGGAAACAATGAGGGAAGTTTTGTCGCGGCCGGAGGGCTGGGTACGGTTGTGGCCGAAGATGAGGAAACGGGTGGTGTTGTTGGGCTCGTCTTCGATGTTGGCGGCGAGTTTGGCCAGGTGGTAGTGCTCGGCGGCAGCCTGGCCGGCAATGGCGGCGGCTTGCGGCTCGTCGACGGCGAGGCGGGCGGCTTCGGCGTTGCTGGCCACGGAAATGCGGGTGGCACGGGGCAGGTGGCGGTTGAGCCACTCGTGGCATTGGGCGAGCGCTTGGGCGTGGGCATACACTTTTTCCGGCTGCCCGTTGCCGCCGGGTTGCTGCAATAAATGATGCTGGATGCGCAGGAGTACTTCGCCGCAGGCGCGCAGGGGGGTGGAAACCATAAGGTCGAGGGTGCGCCCGACCGGGCCTTCGGTGGAGTTTTCCACGGGGGCAACGGCGTAGTCGGCCTGGCGGGCCTCTACGAGGCGGAAGCATTCGTCGATGGAGGGGCAGGGCTGGGTGCGGGCGGCGTGGCCAAAGTGCTTCACGGCGGCTTGCTGGGTGAAGGTGGCTTCGGGGCCGAGGTAGGCGATGGTGAGCGGTCGTTCTACAGCGAGGCATTCGCTCATGATTTCGCGGAACAGGCGGGCAACGGCTTCGTCTGGCAGGAGGCCGGCGGCGGTTTGGTTCAGGCTTTGAATGCGCTGCAACACTTGGGCTTCGCGCTCGGGGCGGTAGACGATGCCGGTACCTTTGAGCTCGCCGATGGCGCGTGCGTGGGCGGCGCGTCGGTTGAGCAGGCTGAGGATTTCGGCGTCGATGGCATCGATGGCCTGACGGTGGGGGGCGAGGGATTGGTCGGGCATGGCGCGGCCTTTGTGCTGGATGGGGATGGGTTGATTGTATAGCAGATTGGCGTCCTTTTGATACCAGGTGGGCTAAGGCTGCAGCGGAAGTGAAGTGAGCTTGCTATAGCGCAGAAAAACGGGGTGTTGGTGTGGGCTGAATGTTTTCAGGTAGCCTTGGAGCGGGCGGGAGGCTACCTGAAAAGCATGGTGGTATAGTGGATTAACAAAAACCAGGACAAGGCGACGAGCCGCAGACAGTACAGATAGTACGGCAAGGCGAGGCAACGCTGTACTGGTTTAAATTTAATCCACTATAAAAGTTGGGCAAAGGCTGCCTATGGCTAAGGCAAAACGTTTATAATCTCGCGTTTTCAGGTAGCCTTTGTTGCCAGAGGCTGCCGCTTCAACCTAAAGATTAAAGAAATTCAACTGAAACATGGACAAACTGAAAATTACCGGCAACGGTCCGTTGCACGGCGAAATTGTGGTTTCCGGCGCGAAAAACGCCGCCCTGCCGCTGATGTGCGCCGGGCTGTTAACCGAAGATATTCTGCATCTGACCAATGTGCCGATGCTGGCCGACGTGAAAACCACGCACAAACTCTTGCAAGGTATGGGCGCGGAAGTGGAAAGCGACGGCGTGAGCGAATTCAAAATCAACGGCGGCACGGTGAACAATACTTGCGCGCCGTATGAATTGGTGAAAACCATGCGTGCTTCCATTTTGGTGCTTGGCCCCACGCTGGCGCGTTTCGGTGAGGCGGAGGTGAGCCTGCCCGGCGGCTGTGCCATTGGCTCGCGGCCGGTGGATCAGCACTTGAAAGGGCTGGAAACCATGGGTGCGGAAATTGTGATTGAACACGGTTATGTGAAGGCGCGCGGCAAGCTCAAAGGCGCGCGTGTGGTGATGGATATGGTGACCGTGGGCGGCACGGAAAACCTGCTGATGGCGGCCACGCTGGCCGAAGGCACCACCGTGCTGGAAAACTGCGCGGTGGAGCCGGAGGTGGTGGATTTGGCCGAATGCTTGGTGAAAATGGGCGCGAAAATCAGCGGTATCGGCACGCCTTCTATGACGATTGAAGGCGTTGAAAAACTGCACGGCTGTACCCACAGCGTGGTGCCCGACCGCATCGAAGCCGGCACTTTTCTCTGCGCCGTAGCCATGACCGGCGGGCAGGTGCGCCTGCAAAATGCCGCGCCTAAAACCATGGAAGCGGTGTTGGACAAGCTGGTGGAAGCCGGCGCGGAAATCCAAACCGGCGAAAATTGGATTGACATTAAAATGACGCAGCGTCCAAAAGCAGTAGACGTGCGTACCGTGCCACACCCGGGCTTTCCCACCGATATGCAGGCGCAGTTTATGGCGATGAACGCAGTGGCCGAGGGCAGTAGCCGGATGGTGGAAACCATTTTTGAAAACCGCTTTATGCACGTGCCCGAACTCAACCGTATGGGCGCACATATCAGCGCTGAGGGCAACACCGCGCTGGTAAAAGGAGTGGAACAACTTTCCGGCGCTACTGTGATGGCCACCGACCTGCGCGCTTCGGCCAGCCTGGTGATTGCCGGTTTGGTGGCCGACGGTGATACCATTGTGGAGCGCATCTACCACTTGGATCGCGGCTACGAGCATATCGAAGAGAAGCTGGGCAAAGTGGGCGCGAAAATCGAACGCTTGAAACAGTAGGCAATTCGAAAGCAAAGGCTACCTGAAAAACCATGCTACAGGGTTTCAGGTAGCCTCAAGCATCAGGAAACAAAAACAGCCCGATATTCGGGCTGTTTTCCAAAAATGTGCCGGTTTGGATTAACGGCAGGACAATCCCAAGATGGTGGGCGGGTTGCCGTTGGACAGTTTGATGCGGCAGGTGGTGCCGGAAGTGCCGGATACCACGGCATAGCGTGCACCGCCTTCGCTGCGGGTGCTGATATTCATAGGCTCTTTCACGCCCATGGATTTGGACGTTTGTGCCAAATTTTGTACCAATTCGGGCGGCAGGCCGGAAGAGTCGTTGCCGATTTTTACATCGCTGGCCCATGCGGACGCAATCGGCAGCAAGGCCAGCATCAGAACAGTTAGTTTGCGTTGCATAGTTCGGTTCCCCTGTGAAAAATGGCTACCGTTGCCGGTAGCTGTGGAAACACTCTACTATATCGATGCAAGGTTTGACAATGATTCTGCCGCTTTTTTACCTACGGCAATGTCGGTAAGTGTTGTATTTTGCGGGTAAGCAATCTAATAGATTTAAATAAACTTCTTTATAAATTAGCCTATTAGTTGGCTAATTTGCTGCCCGATGTGAAGTAGGCGATAGCCAAGCGCGTACTGCCAATTAAATATTTTCAATGGATTGCCACACATGAACCGAAACAATTCCCCCCAATTCCCCGCCTACCGGCCACCGTTTTGGTTGCGCGGCGGGCATTTGCAAAGCATTTGGCCGAAGCTGGTGCGCATTGGCAGCCCGGCCTACCGGCGCGAGCTTTTGCCCGACAGCCTGGGTGCCACCGAAGTGGCCTACGATTTTGTAGATGGCCAACGCCACGATGCGCCGCTATTGATGCTGTTTCACGGGCTGGAAGGCAGCAGCGCCAGCCATTATGCCCGCGCCTTGATGTTTGCCGCGCAACGGCACGGCTGGCATGGCGTGGTGGCGCATTTCCGCAGCTGTGGTGAAGTGGAAAACCGCGCACCCGTGTTTTATCACTCCGGCGACAGTGTCGAAGTCGCGCACATGCTGCAATTAATGCACGCGCGCTACCCGCGTATCTGCGCCGTCGGCATTTCCTTGGGCGGCAACGCATTGGCCAAATATCTGGCCGAACAAGGCAGCCATGCCATTCCGCAGGCTGCCGCCGTAGTGAGCGCGCCGTTGGATTTAACCGCCGCCTCACGCCAGCTGGAGCAGGGTTTAAGCAAAATGCTGTACGCGCCTTATTTTCTGCGTTCGCTATTGCCCAAAGCCGCCGCTTGCGCCGCCCGTTTTCCGCAGATTGACGCCGTTGCCGTGCAAGCCGCCGCCAATCTTACCGATTTCGACAACGCCTTCACCGCCCCCTTGCACGGCTTTGCCGATGCCGCCGACTACTACCGCCGCTCCAGCGCCAAACCCCTACTGCACCAAATCGCCGTGCCCACCCTGATTTTGAACGCACTCAACGATCCCTTCATTCCTGCCGAATCGCTGCCAAAGGCGGGCGATGTGTCGCCAAGCGTTACGTTGTTGCAGCCCGAATACGGCGGCCACGCCGGCTTCCCCGGCACGGCTGATTTGGATTGGCTGCCGGATACTGTATTGCGCTATTTCGACGGCGTGGCAGCAAAGGCTACTTGAAAAGGTAGGCAGATTTTCCAAGTAGCCTGTAATATAGTGAATTAAATTTAAACCAGTACAGCGTTGGCTCGCCTTGCCGTACTATCTGTACTGTCTGCGGCTCGCCGCCTTGTCCTGATTTAAATTTAATCCACTATAATAAACTGCCAAAATCAGCCAACCGACGCCGCCGAAAGAGCGTATAATGCCTGCCGTTTGAATTTTCCAACCATGAAGAGAGGCTGCCATGACTATCCGCTACAAGCGTGTTTTATTGAAACTTTCAGGTGAGGCATTGATGGGTAACGATGCTTTCGGCATCAACCGCACCACGATTATGGGCATTGTCGGGCAGATTGTGGAAATCGCCAAAATGGGTGTGGAAGTGGGTGTGGTGGTTGGCGGCGGCAACTTGTTCCGCGGCGTGGCTGCGCAGGCCAGCGATATGGATCGCGCCACTGCCGACTACATGGGCATGCTCGCCACGGTGATGAATGCCCTGGCCTTGAAAGATGCGTTTGAAAGCCTCGGCCAGCCCGCGCGCGTGCAATCGGCGCTTTCCATGCAGCAGATTGCCGAAACCTATGCCCGCCCCAAAGCCATTCAATATTTGGAAGAAGGCAAAGTGGTGATTTTTGCCGCCGGTACGGGCAATCCCTTCTTCACCACCGACACCGCCGCCGCGCTGCGCGGTGCGGAAATGAACTGCGACATCATGCTCAAGGCCACCAATGTGGACGGCGTGTACACCGCCGACCCGAAAAAAGACGCTTCGGCCACGCGCTATCAAGACATCACGTTTGACGAAGCCATCGTGAAAAACCTGAAAGTGATGGATGCCACCGCCCTGGCGCTGTGCCGCGAGCGCAAGTTGAACATCGTGGTGTTCGGCATTGCCAAAGAAGGCGCGCTCAAACGGGTGGTTCTTGGCGAAGACGAAGGCACTTTGGTGCATATTTGATTGAATTGGCAAGATTGCAGGCCGCTTCTCAACAAAGGGAAGCGGCCTGATGTTTTGAGTTTCAGGTAGCCTGTTGCAGGGGGAGAGGCTACCTGAAAAACACCAACACAAAATCTGCCCAACCCGAAGTTGGTTTCCGCAGAAGTTCAACCTCCTCTGGCAATCTTGCTCCGGCCAGCTTTTCGCGCCGCAAAAAAAACGCCCGTTGCCATAACGGGCGTTGGTGTATTGAACAAACCTGCTTATTTTTGCAGCAACACGCGCAGCATCCAGGCAGTTTTTTCATGGGTTTGCATACGGGTGGTGAGCAGGTCGGCGGTGGGTTCGTCGTTGGCTTCGTCCACAGCGGGGAACAGCTCGCGGCAGGTGCGGATCACGGTTTCCTGGCCTTCCACTAGCTCGCGAATCATAGTAGGAGCATCGTTGCTGCTTTGGCCGTCGGGGATAGAAGTGAGTTTGGCGAATTCGCTGTAGGAACCCGGTGCTTTGAAGCCCAGCGCGCGGATGCGTTCGGCAATTTCGTCCACGGCCAGCGCCAGCTCGTTGTATTGCTCTTCAAACATGGTGTGCAGGCTGTGGAACATCGGACCTTCCACGTTCCAGTGGTAGTTGTGGGTTTTCAGATAAAGGGTGTAGGTGTCGGCCAGCACTTTAGACAGGCCTTGGGCAATGGTTTGACGTTGGGTTTCGTTGATACCGATGTTGATGCTCATGATGGCTCCTTAATTAAATACAGTGGGGAAAAGATTTGTTGCTTGATTGACGGCTATTGTAGTGCTGAGTGTTTTATTTATCCAATTAAAAATTGCTTTTCGATTGATTTTTTATTTTAATACCTAGAAGAAGGCTACCTGAAACCTTTCAGGTAGCCTTCATTATGCGTTTGCCCGTTGCGGCGTTAGCGCAGCACTTCTTGTTCGGGCGAGTCGTTGCGGGTTTGCAGGCGCACGCCGTGCCGGCTGACGCTCCAGCATTGGGCATTGGCGCTGCGGCTGCACAGGCGCTTGCCGTCGCTATACCATTCTTGATTGCGCTTGCCGGTGCAGGATTCGAGGGTGATGTTGCTGCCGGTTTGGGTAAGGCATTGGCCATTTTGGCGGATGGTGCCGTTGCGGACTATACGTTCGAAATATTGGTTGGGCATGTTACGGCAGGGGTGAAGGGTGAGGGTACGGTTGTGGACGGTGATGCATTCGCTGCCGATACGCATGGTGTCGCCATCGGGGAGCTTGGATTCGGATTGTTTTTCGCGGGCAAAAGCAGTGCTGCTCGGGGCTTTGGTGTGGAGTTTGGGTGCATTGGGCGGGATGGGGCGCACGGGGCAATAGGGCAGAGGGCAGGCGGTGAGGAGGAGGGCGGAGAGCAGGATGAGGCGGTGCATGGGGTTATCCTCGTGGGTTCAGGTAGCCTTTTATATAGTGAGGCTGGGAATATGGCATAATTTACTGCTGTGGAATTTAGCAAATGCTGGCTTGATAGGAAAGTAGTGTGCGCAGATTCAAGGCTACCTGAAAATTTAGCGGGCTGAAGATAGGATATGGGAAATCGGCATCATCATGATGTGGTTTATCAGGCTGGAGAGACGGCGGATGCGCGGTTTATGGTGGCGGCGTGCCCGGCGGCCGGAAAACCTTGCCGCAGCGGGCAAAGCAAGGTAGTATCCCGCTCGTTATGCACTATTGCCGTGGCAGCCGGAAGGCTACCTGAAAACATCTCAATTAAGGAAACCCTATGATCAAAGAAATCCAAACCTCAGCCGAAACCAAGATGCAGCGTTCGGTGGAAGTGCTGCGCGAAAACTTAGCCAAAGTGCGCACCGGCCGCGCCCACACCGGCCTGCTCGACCAGGTGGAAGTGGAATACTACGGCAGCATGGTGCCGGTGAGCCAGGTGGCCAACGTAACCCTGCTCGACGCGCGCACCATCAGCGTGAAGCCCTATGAGGGCAATATGGCCGCCGCCGTGGAAAAAGCCATCCGCGATTCCAACCTCGGCCTGAACCCCGCTTCTATGGGCGACCTTATCCGCGTGCCGATGCCGATGCTCACCGAAGAGCGCCGCAAAGACCTGATTAAAGTAGTGCGCGGCGAAGCCGAAGACGGCCGCGTGTCTATTCGCAATGTGCGCCGCGATGCCAACGATCACATCAAAAAATTGCTGAAAGACAAAGAAGTGTCGGAAGACGATGCCCGCCGCGGCGAAGAGCAGATCCAGAAGCTCACCGACAAATACATCGCCGAAGTGGATAAACTGCTGGAGCACAAAGAAGAAGATTTGATGGTGGTGTAAACCATCCGAGCGATACGGCGGCACGGGCTGATATATTGGCCCGTGCCGCCTCAGGCTACCTGAAACCCGCCCAGCCCGAGGAAAAGCATATGAGCAGCAGCACCCAAACCATCCCCGAACGCACCAACATCCCGCGCCATGTCTGCGTGATTATGGACGGCAACGGCCGCTGGGCGAAAAAACGCCTGCTGCCGCGCGTGATGGGGCACAAACGCGGCCTCACCGCCCTGGAAAACCTAGCCGCCCGCTGCGCCGAGCTCGGCGTGGAATACCTCACCGTATTCGCCTTTTCCACCGAAAACTGGCGCCGCCCCGAAGACGAAGTTTCCTTTTTGATGAAGCTGTTTTTGCAGGCGCTAGACGGGAAGGTGGCCAAAATGCACCAAAACAACCTGCGGCTCAAAGTAATCGGCAACCGAAGCCGCTTCCCCGCCGCGATTGTGGAAGGCATCGAAGCCGCCGAACGGCTCACCGCCGACAACACCGGCCTCACGCTCACCGTGGCTGCCGATTACGGCGGCCGCTGGGATATCCTGCAAGCTGCCAACCGGCTGATTGCCGAAGGCAAAAGCGAAATCACCGAAGACGACCTCTCCCAGCGCCTTTCCTTGGCCGAAGCCCCCGAGCCCGACCTGTTTATCCGCACCGGCGGCGAAACCCGCATCAGCAACTTCATGCTTTGGCAAATGGCCTATGCCGAGTTTTATTTCACCGACGCGCTGTGGCCGGATTTCGACGCTGCCGAGTTCGACCGTGCCATTTCTTCCTTCCGGGTGCGCGAACGCCGTTTCGGCCGCACCAGCGAACAGCTGCCGCCGGAACAGCAGCGTGGTTGAGTTGTTGGTTTTCAATCGGGCAGGGCGGCGATGGGCGGATGCCTGTTGCCGCTTTGTTTTAGTGCTACAACCCATGCTCATACTATGAACTATAGTGAATTCTCCATCCACATCGAAAACCTCCGCCAATCATTCGCCAACCGTAATCTCGAAGACTATCTCCTGGCGCTCTATGCCCTGTTGCAAAGCCAACAGGATGCCGTTTGCACGCCCACCCTCTGCCTCAGCCTGCTGCAAGAAGCCTTTACTGCCGCGCCTGCCCCGTTTAACGAACAATGGCTGCTCATCCGCCAGATGCCCGATGAGGGGCTGAAAACAAGCGATCCGTGGCAATACGCCTGTGTCGTGATTATTTTTCAGGTAGCCGAGTTGCACCGCATGCGTGGCCAAGAGCTGCAAAACGAATTGCGCCACTACGGCATCACCTCCGAAACCGGCTATAGCTGGTACAACTTCGACCCACTCACCCTTTTGGAATGCGGCGCGCAGGGGTTGGAAGACAGTTTGGGGGAAGAAGCGGCTGTGGCAGGGGATTGGTCGCTGTTGGGCGATTTGTTGGACTTGGGGCGTTATTACGAATAAGTAGCGCGAAAGGCTACCTGAAAATTTCAGGTAGCCTTTACTTTGGACAGTCAAAACCGTTTGCGCTAAAATGCCGCGTTTTCCGTTTTTCCCTGATTAGACTGAAAGAGATATAAATTATGAAAACCGCACAAGAATTGCGCGCCGGCAACGTATTCATGGTGGGCAGCGAGCCGATGGTGGTACAGAAAACCGAATACATCAAAGGCGGCCGCTCCTCCGCTAAAGTGAGCATGAAGCTGAAAAACCTGCTCACCGGCGCAAACAGCGAAACCATCGTGAAAGCCGATGACAAGTTCGACGTTATCCAGCTCGACCGCAAACAATGCACCTACAGCTATTTCGCCGACCCGATGTATGTATTCATGGACGAAGAGTTCAACCAATACGAAGTTGAAGGCGAAAACATCGGCGATAACCTGAAATTCATCGTAGACGGCATGGAAGACGTGTGCGAAGTAACCTTCTACGAAGGCAACCCGATTTCTGTTGAGCTGCCCACCATCATCGTGCGCGAAGTGGAATACACCGAGCCCGCCGTTAAAGGCGACACTTCCGGCAAAGTGATGAAACCCGCACGCCTCGTGGGCGGTACCGAAATCCAAGTGATGGCCTACATTGAAAACGGCGACAAAGTGGAAATCGACTCCCGCACCGGCGAATTCCGCAAACGCGCCTAATTGCCGAATCTGGCCGGTATAGCTCAGTTGGTAGAGCAGCGCATTCGTAATGCGAAGGTCGGGGGTTCAACTCCCTTTACCGGCACCAATCCAAGCCCCGCTTTTTGCGGGGCTTTTTGCCGGGCGGGTTTCAAGTAGCCTATATGCTTTACTTCTTCAAACGCAATATTTCGCGCAGGGTGCCGTCGTGTAGCCAAATCATGGCGCATAGGGCATACAGGTAGGCGGATGCGGGGGCATTGCCGCTGCGCATCATTTCGAGGGCTACCGGATCGCGCCATGCCCAATACAGCCAGTAGATGCCGTCGACGGAGAACCACATGCCAAACAAGGCCAGCGGCAAGTATTTCCACTGCCAGCGCGCCAACGTGCGCGAGCTGATGGGAGCGAACAGGTAGGTGCTGAAGGCCATTAGAAAACAGATGGGAATATCCCAGTCGGGCGCGGGTTGGAGGTAGGAGTCGGCAATAAGAATGGCGATGCCGCAGGCAAGCGAAAACAGCTTCCAGGGGCGGAGGTAGTCGTGAAGGGAAACGAGCGGCACTTTCAGGTAGCCTTTCTTTAAGATGGGCGGGTGGTGGATGATAGGCAGCTTTTCACGCAGCTAAGGCTACCTGAAAAATAGGTGCTTAAGCCAGCCAGGCACTTGTACAAAAGAAATAATGTGGCGGTATGGGTATTGCACGAAACAGTGCGCCATATAATAGGCAGATAAATCGTGTGCACTCATATTGAGCGCCTACGCAAAAAACAGCAAACTCTGGATTTATATCGGCAAAAAGGCTACCTGAAACTTTTCAGGTAGCCTTTTACCTACCAAATAGGTTGAAACGAAGTTGAGTTAGCCTTCATCACCGTGCTGGAATGGTGCCCATGCGGCGGGTGAGGGAGGTGCGCGGCTCGTTAAACAGGCTGGCGTAATAGGTGGCGTTGGTCATCACGCGTTTGACGTAGTCGCGGGTTTCGTCGAACGGAATGGTTTCGGCATACACTGCGCCTTCGAGCGCTGAGGAGGCTTGCCAGTTGCGGGCACGGCCGGGACCGGCGTTGTAGCCGGCGGTGGCGAGCACTTCGTTGCCCAGCCGGTTGCGGACATCACCCAGATACCAAGTGCCCATGCGGATGTTGCCTTCGATGGTGTGCAATTCGGCCGGATCCATGCCGATTTTGCCGGCAATTTCGCGGGCGGTGGCGGGCATCACCTGCATCAGGCCGGCGGCGCCCACGCGGGAGCGCACGCCAATCATGAAGCGGCTTTCTTGGCGGATGATGCCGTATGCCCAGGCAGGGTCGATATTGGCTTGGGCGGCGTAGCGGCTCACGCTGTCGCGGAAGGGGGAGATATAACGCAGGTTGTAGTTGATTTGGCTGTGGGTTTTGTCGGCGGCATAAATGCCCATCTCGTAGAAGCCGGCATCGTGGGCGAGCTTGGCGGCGGCGAGCAGGGCGGGTTCGTTGAAGCTGTCCACGGCATAGCGCCACTCGGCCTGGGCTTGCTTACGCATGTCCCAATCGCCGCTGCGCTGGGAGGCGCGGAATAAGTTGAGTGCGCGGGAAACCGCACCATCGGCGGCCACTTGTCCGGTTTGGCTGCTGCCGGGCTCGGCGGCGGTGTTGCGGGTGTCCACGTTACCGCCGAGGGCTTCGGTGGCGAGCAGGGCATAGAAGTTGCGGCCGGAGGCTGCGGCTTGGCGATAGTACTGCTGGGCTCGGGTGGAATCACCGCTGGCGGCCAAGCTGCGGGCAAGCCAATATTGCCAGGTGGGGTCGGCACGTAGGGTATCGGGCATGGCGGCGATGATGTTTTGCAGCTCGTTCCAGCGGCCGAGGCGCAGGGCGCTGCGGGCATACCATTCCCAGTGTTCTTTACCAAACTGGTTGCGGTCGGCGCGGTTGAAAGCGTCGAGCGCGGCGGGGAAGCGTTGGTTCAACGCGTAGTGGTGGCCGAGCACGGCCCAGGCAAAGCCGGTTTGAGCCGGGCTGAGGCTGGAGGAGAGGCTTTGCAGGCGTTGGGCGGCATCGGCCTGTTTGCGGGCATTTTGGCCGATTACGCTGTGCAACAGGGCTTCGCGGCCGCCTTGGCTGTCGGGCGTGGCGCTGGTGAGCGGCTCGGGTAAGGGAGAGCCCAAGGCAGAGGCCAAGCGGCGGGCATCGCTGATTTGGTTGTTGGCCAGCAAGCCGCGCACACGCCGCCAAGCAGCATCGGCCGGCAATCTGCCTTGAGTGGCGAGCTGTTCGATCAGGCGGTTGCAGCCTTCGGGCTGGCGGCCGAGTTCGGCCAGCACTTCTTGGGCGGCATTTTGATTTTCCTGCCCGGCCAGTGCGGCATAGCAGCGGGTTTCTTTATCGCGGTCGGCAGGTTTCAGGTAGCCGTATTGCCGAACGAACTCTTGCCATTGGCCGTTACGGCCAAGCTGTTTGAGCCACTGGTTGCGCAGGCTGTTGGCCATAGCGCTGGGCTGGGCTTGGGCGAGGAATTGGGCGGCCTGGCTGGCATCACCCTGTTTGAGCGCGGCTTGGGCGGACTGGAAAAGCTGGTAATCGGCCAGCACTTTGTCTTCAGAATCGCTGCGGCGGCCGCCGGGCAGTTGGACGGCGGCACTGCTGTCGGTGTTGATGGGCTCGACCGGGGTTTCGGTTTGGCTGGAGCAGGCGGCGAGCAGGCCGGCAGTGAGGAGGGGGAGACTATGTTGATATACGATTTTTTTCATGCTTGATGTCGGTTTGGATAATTCGGAATGGCCTAAGGCTACCTGAAAGCGGCGGGGCAATGAAGCGGCAGGCGCAAACAGACGGCGGGTTTTACTGCTTTTTACTCGTGAGCCGGGTTTCAGCCAGCCGGTTGTTCGGTAAGGCTACCTGAAAGTATGGCTTCAATAAAGTTGAAATGTTTAGCCTTGCAGGTTGCTGCAAGGTTAAACATTTCAGGTAGCTCTTTGCTCCGTGTTCAGCCAATACGTTTGAACGGTGGCAGGCAGGCGAGGAGTTGTTTGCCGTAGCGGGCGGTGAGGATGCGGTTGTCGAGGATGGTGATGCGGCCGTAGTCGTGTTCGGTGCGGATGAGGCGGCCCACGGCTTGGGTGAGTTTGATGCCGGCTTCGGGCACGGTGATTTCCATGAAGGGGTTGCCGCCGCGCTGCTCTATCCAGCGGCTGCGGGTTTTTTCGATGGGATGGTCGGGCATGGTGAAGGGCAGTTTGGCGATGATGACGTGGGCGCAGTCGCTGCCGGGCAGGTCGAGGCCTTCGGCGAAGCTGTCGAGCCCGAACAGGATGCTGGCGCGGCCCTCGGCGATGGCGTGGCGGTGGCGTTCGAGCAGAATGGCTTTGGGCAGGTCGCCTTGGATGAGCAATAAGGGTAGGTGGCTTTCAGGTAGCCTTAAGGCCACGTCTTGCATTTGTTTGCGCGAGGAGAATAAAACAAGGGTGCCGACGGCTTCTTCGGGGCTGATGAGCTTGGGCAGCCATTCGGCGATTTCGGCGGTGTGGGCTTCGGCCTGCTTGGGGCTGGCGGCCACGGGCGGGATGTAGAGCTCGCCTTGGGCGGGGAAGTTGAAGGGGCTTTCCAGCGCGAGGGTGGTGGTTTCGGGCAGCCATTGCAGGCCGGTTTGCTGTAATAGGTGTTGGAAGCTGCCGAGCGATTGCAGGGTGGCGGAGGTGAGGATGGCACCGGCGGCGCGGCGCCACAGGCCGGCGGCGAGCATGGCGGCGGCACTCACGGGGGAGGCGTGGAAGGAGTAGTCGGTTTTGTCGCTGTTGTGGCTGCATTCGATCCATTTGGCCAGCGGCGGGGCGTCGCCAACGGGCTCGGTGGCGAGCAAGTCCCACACGGCGCTGATTTGCTCGATGCGGGCGCGGAATATGCCGAACTCGCTGCTGAGGCGGTCGATTTGGGCGCTGTCGCTGTCTTTTTCGCGGCGGGCGGTGGCGAGGGCGTCGTTAAGGCTGTTGGCGTGTTTGTAGAGGCTTTGCGCGGCGGCGGCGGTGTTGGATACGAGTAGGGCGAGCTCTTCTGGGATTTGGCCGTCTTGCCACAGCCATTGCGGATCACGACCGCTGTCGTTGTAGGCGAGCTCGGGGGTGGCGCCGAGGTGGAACTGCCATTCGTAGAGGCTGTCGAGTAGGGAGGCAGCGGCTTCGTCGGCCAAGTTGGCCAGCTCGGCTTTGTCCGTTACGGCGGCGATTTTGTCGGTGATTTGTGGCAGTTTTTCCAGCGCCCACACGGCTTGGTTCAATGAATGCTCGGCGGCAAACTGGTTGAGCGCTTTTTTGGGCAGGTGGTGCGCTTCGTCGATGCAGTAGAAGCTGTGTTCGGGCGCGGGCAGAATCACGCCGCCGCCCATGCCGATATCCACCATGAGCAAATCGTGGTTGCTCACCACCACATCCACGGTTTCGAGCGTGTCTCGGGCAAGGTAGAAGGGGCATTCGGGGCGGTTGGGGCAGGCGGCTTTGAGGCAGCCGTAGTTGTCGTTGTTTACTTTGAGCCAGAGCGTGTCGTCGATTTTTTCCGGCCAGGTGTCGCGGTCGCCGTTGAAGCGGCGTTCGGCGAAGGCATCGGCCAGCTCGCGCAGGGTTTGGATTTCTTCGGGCTTGGGCTTGCTGTCCCACAGGATTTGCGGGGTATCGAAGCCGGCCAGGCTTTGCTGCGCCTGGCTTTGGGTAAGCTGGTAGAGTTTGTAGGGGCAGAGATAGCGGCCGCGCCCTTTGGCCAGGGCAAAGGTGAGCTCGAGCCCGCTTTTTTCCACCAAAAACGGCAAATCGCGCCCTACCAGCTGCTCTTGCAGGGCCACGGTGGCGCTGGATACCACCAGCCGCTTGCCGCGCGTTTGCGCCATGATGCCGCCGGCTAAAAGATAGGCCAGGCTTTTGCCCACGCCGGTGGGGCCTTCAATCACGGCAATGCTCTCGCCCTCGCGCTTGGGCGGCTCTTCGCCGTCGGCTTTTTCCAGCGTGCGCGACAGGGTGTTGGCCACGGCGGCCAGCATTTCGCGCTGCGCTTTGCGCGGGCGGAAATGGGGCAGGTTTTCGCTGATGGCTTGGTAGTGGCGGCGGATGGCGTCTTTTTCTAAATCGGTGAGCATGGCGGTGGCGGCTGGAAAGAAGCGGGTATTATAGAAGATTATGGGAGGGCTTGGGCGGGAGTGGAGGCTACCTGAAAAATATGGAATAGGGCAGAGAAGGCATAGGTGTTCCAAAATCAAAATAAGACAACGCCATATTCTTCATGGAGACGGCTATAAACTTTCAGGTAGCCTGTTGCGCGATAAAGGCTACCTGAAACCCGATGGCGTGCAGGATGAAAGGCAAGTACAATCCGTCGCATCAACCATCAAACCGTGGGAGAGTGAGATGTCTGAACTCTTGGAATTTTTCCGCACCGAAACCGTGGGTGCGGCGGCGGAAACGCTGGATTTTTGGCTCAACGAAAGCAGCTTGGACGAAGCGCCTTCGGCAGAGGAAGTGGCGCAGTGGCAGGCGGTGCTGGATGAGCGCGGCGGTCGGTTTGTGCGGCTGGCGATGATGTGTGCCGACTGGCTTGAGGAGCATGGGGCGTGAACCGCTGGCTGTGGCTGAGCGTTTTGTGGTTTGCGGGCATGATGTATGCCTTGCTGCTGCATCAGGGCAGCAACGCGCCGCTGCCGTTTGCCCATTTCGATAAAGTGGTGCACGCGGCTTTGTTTTTCGGCCAGTTTTGGCTGCTGGCTAAAGTGTTTTTGCTGCGGCGGCAGCCTGTGCCGTGGCAAACTTTGCTGCTGGCGGCGCTGGTGTTGGCTGCGGGCAGCGAGTGGGCGCAGGGCGCGCTCACGGCATCGCGGCAGGTCGATTGGCGTGATGCGGCAGCAGACGTGGCCGGCGCGGCGGCAGCGCTGTATTTTGCCGCGCAGGTGCAGGCGGCGCGCGCCGGGAAGCGGGCGGGCTTGGGCGAAAAGTGTTGAGATGATACTTGCTAAACGCCGCTCCCGGGCTTATAATGCGCCTTCTTTCGGAATGTAGCGCAGTCTGGTAGCGCACTTCGTTCGGGACGAAGGGGTCGGAGGTTCGAATCCTCTCATTCCGACCAGCTTTTTAAAAAGACTTGGTGCTGCCAAGTCTTTTTGTTTTGGTGCGGCGGAAACGCTGTGCCGCTCTCGGTCTTAAAGGCTACCTGAAACTTAATAGTGGATTAAATTTAAATCAGGACAAGGCGGCGAGCCGCAGACAGTACAAATAGTACGGCAAGGCGAGCCAACGCTGTACTGGTTTAAATTTAATTCACTATAGGTTTCGGTCGGGCTGAATATTTCCCAATCCATCCAGTTATTTGCAAAGAAATCTGTTATGACTGCCTCCCTTATCCAAGATTTGCAAGCGCGCGGACTGATCGCGCAAACTACCGATATCGAAGCTTTGAGCACGTTGTTGAACGAACAGAAAATCGCCCTCTACTGCGGTTTCGACCCGACCGCCGACAGCCTGCATATCGGCCACTTGCTGCCCGTGTTGGCCTTACGCCGTTTCCAACAGGCGGGGCATACGCCGATTGCCTTGGTGGGTGGCGCAACCGGCATGATCGGCGACCCCAGCTTCAAAGCAACCGAGCGCAGTTTGAATTCTGCCGAAACCGTTGCCGGCTGGGTAGAAAGCATCCGCAACCAACTGACTCCTTTCTTAAGCTTTGACGGCGACAACGCGGCCATTATGGCCAACAACGCCGACTGGTTCGGCAGCATGAACTGCCTCGACTTCCTGCGCGACATCGGCAAGCATTTTTCCGTCAACGCTATGCTGAACAAAGAGTCCGTCAAACAGCGTATCGAGCGCGACGATGTGGGCATTTCCTTCACCGAGTTCGCCTACTCCCTGCTGCAAGGCTACGACTTTGCCGAATTGAACAAACGTCATGGCGCAGTTTTGGAAATCGGCGGTTCCGACCAATGGGGCAACATCACTGCCGGTATCGACTTGACCCGCCGTCTGCACCAAAAACAAGTATTCGGCCTGACCCTGCCTTTGGTAACCAAATCCGACGGCACCAAATTCGGTAAAACCGAAGGCGGCGCAGTATGGTTGAATGCGAAGAAAACTTCGCCGTATCAGTTCTACCAATTCTGGCTGAAAGTGGCCGATGCTGATGTGTATAAATTCCTGAAGTATTTTACTTTCTTGTCGGTGGAAGAAATCGCCGCCATCGAAGCGAAAGACCAAGCCAGCGGTACCAAGCCCGAAGCACAGCGCATCCTCGCCGAAGAAATGACCCGCCTGATTCACGGCGAAGCCGCCCTGCAAGCCGCGCAGCGCATTACCGAGAGTCTGTTTGCCGAAGACCAAAGCAGCCTGACGGAAAGCGACTTCGAACAACTCGCCCTCGACGGCCTGCCCGCGTTTGAAGTTTCAGGTAGCCTCAATGTGGTGGAAGCCTTGGTAAAAACCGGCTTGGCTTCGTCCAACAAAGAAGCGCGCGGTTTTGTGAACAGTAAAGCGGTATTGCTCAACGGCCAAGCCGCTGAATTGAACAACCCGAACCACGCCGCCGAACGCCCCGACGATGCCTATCTGCTGACCGACGCGCACAAACGCTTCGGCAAATACACCATCCTCCGCCGTGGCAAACGCAACCACGCGCTTTTGGTGTGGCAATGATTTGAATGAAAACCAAAGGCTACCTGAAAACCCAGCTGCTCCGGCCGGATTTTCAGGTAGCCTTATTTTTAGATTTGTGCTTTGAAAACACAGATTATTTTCTCGAGATGGAGGCTAGCTGAAGCCGCTTCCCCGGCTGGAATTCAGGTTGTCGGCAAGGTCGTTTTCATCGTATGATTCTGCCTCCGGCCAGCCGGCAGACAGTAGATTTTGCAGAACAGGCAGGCCGTCAGCCTGTTCTGCAAAATCTAATTGAAATCAGAAAGCTGAACATGCTACAGGCAATTAATCCAATCCGGCTGGCCGACGAAGCCTCCCGCCCGCCGGAAACCATTTTGGTGAACGTAACGCCGCAGGAAACCCGCGTGGCGCTGTTGGAAGAAAACAAAGTGTGCGAGCTGCACATCGACCGCAACAGCGGCCATGGGCTGGTGGGCAATATTTATTTGGGCGTGGTCAAACGCGTGCTGCCCGGCATGCAGAGCGCCTTTATCGACATCGGCTTGGAGCGCGCCGCCTTTTTGCACATTGTGGACGTGCTCGAACAGCGGCAGAAGCCGGAGGAAACCCAGCGCATCGAGCATATGCTGTTTGAAGGGCAAACCATCCTGGTGCAGGTGATTAAAGACCCGATTAACAGCAAAGGCGCGCGCCTTTCCACCCAAATCTCCCTGGCCGGCCGCTTTCTCGTGTATCTGCCGCAAGACAACCACATCGGCATTTCCCAGCGCATCGAAGACGAAGAAGAACGCAACGAATTGCGTAACCGCCTCAAGGCTTTATTGCCCGAAAATGCGGGTGGCTACATCATCCGCACCAGCGCCGAAAACGCCCGTGACGAAGAATTGCAGGCCGACATCGGCTATCTGGCCAAACTGTGGCAAGACATTCTCTCTCGCTCCAAAATCAGCCCGCCCGAAACCATGCTGTATCAGGATTTGCCCCTGAGCCTGCGCGTGCTGCGCGATATGTTCAACAGCAACACTCAGAAAATCTTCGTCGATTCCGCCAATAATTACCGCCTGATGCAGGAATTTGCCCGGCAATACGTGCAGGGCGCGGTGGAGTGCATCCAACACTATCAGGGCGAAAAACCCTTGTTCGAGCTCCATCATGTGGAGCAGGAAATCAACCAATCGCTCAAACCGCGTGTGGATTTAAACTTCGGCGGCTACCTGATTATCGAGAGCACCGAAGCCATGACCACCATCGACGTGAACACCGGCGGCTTCGTGGGCGCGCGCAATTTCGACGAAACCATCTTCAAAACCAACCTCGATGCCTGCCACGCCATCGCCCGCGAGCTGCGCCTGCGCAACCTCGGCGGCATGATTATTGTGGATTTCATCGATATGGTCAGCGAAGAACACCGACAGGCCGTATTGGGTGAGATGGCCAAAGCCCTGCGCTTCGACCGCACCCGCGTTACCCTCAACGGCTTCACCAGCCTGGGCTTGGTGGAGCTCACGCGCAAACGTTCGCGCGAAAACCTCAACCACATCCTGTGCGAATCCTGCCCCACCTGCCAGGGCAGGGGCTACCTGAAAACCGCACAAACCGTGTGCTACGAAATCCAACGCGAAATCGTGCGCGAATCCCGCCGCTTCGATGCCCGCGAATTCCGCATCCTTGCCGCACCGGCCGTTATCGATTTGTTTTTGGACGAAGAATCGCAGTCGCTCGCGCTGCTGATTGATTTTATCGGCAAACCCGTTTCCCTGATGGTGGAGGGTAGTTATACGCAGGAGCAGTTTGATATTGTGCTGCTGTGATGGGGTTGGGTAAGCATAAGGCCGGCTGAAAACGCAATGCAGCAAGTTGCTGCGAAGCCAAGATGTTTAGCTGGCTTTTTGCTTGCTAGGAAGGATTTGAACTGATTGGCGATACAGTAAGAGAAAAGGCTACCTGAAACTATTTTCAGGTAGCCTTTTGCGTTGTACGGCGATTATTTCTTCAGCGAATCGCGGATTTCGCGCAACAGCAGGATTTCTTCAGAGGGCTCGGCAGGAGCTTCTTCCGGAGCGGCTTTTTGCAGTTTGCTAATGCCTTTGATCACGGCAAAGATGGCGGTGGCGATAATCAGGAAGCTGATCACGGTGTTGATAAACAGGCCGATATTCAGGGTAACCGCACCGGCAGCTTGGGCGGCGGCCAGGGTGGCGTAACCGTTGGCAGGCGCGTCGGCACCTGCTTTCAGGGTGATGAACAGGTTGGAGAAGTCCACGCCGCCCAGAATCAGGCCGATAGGCGGCATGATCACGTCGTCTACCAATGATTTGACGATGCCGGAGAAGGCGGTGCCGACTACCATACCGACAGCGAGGTCGATTACGTTGCCGCGCATGATGAAAGCTTTGAATTCGTCGCGTAATGCCATGTGTGTTTCCTTGGAATGGTTAAAAACGGCGGCATGATAAAGGTTTTAGCTGCCGACGTCTTGTAAGTTGCGGATAAATTTTGTTAATTGTGGCTGAATGGCGGGGAATGCAGCAGATTATTCGATTTCGCCGCTGTTGGCTGGCAGGATATGGCGGCAGAAACGCCAATCAGCAACGGCTTGGTCGTCGATATAGGCTTGCGGTTTGGGCAGGAAGGCTTGGAAACAATGGGCGATTCCCAGCTCTTCGGCGCTGGTGCGGGCGTAGTCGGCACCGCCGCTGCTCCATAAGTAGAGCAGATGGCCGGCGTCGTGCAGGCGGCGGATGTGGGCGATTACGGCGGCCATGGGGATACGCGTTTGGCCAACGCTGCGGACGAGGGTGTCGTCAACATCGACGAATATGGTTTTGGGACGGGGCGTATTCATGTGAGGCTACCTGAAAAAAGACCGGGCTGAAGCACTTCGTTTCATACGGCCATATTGCTGCCGGGTATGGAAGGAGGGCTTCAGCCTAATTTGTCAAAGTTGGCTGCTAAGGCACACACCCAGGCTGTTGCCTGTGCCGCCTTATTCAGGGTGCATCAGTGCCTGGATTTCAGCCAGAGAAATATCGGGCACGGCGCCGTGGCGGGTAACGTTGAGCGCACCGATGGCGCAGGCGAAAGCCAGGGTGTCTTCGGGGCGGGCGCCGGAGAGCATTTGGAACAGGAAACCGGCAAGGAAGCTGTCGCCCGCGCCCACAGAATCGGCCATGCTCACGCGGAAGCCGTGGTGGGCGAGGATTTTGCCGTGGCGGAAATACACCGCTCCGTGCTGGCCGAGAGTGATGCAGATGTGGGCGGTGTCGGTGTGGCCGGCGAGGTAGCGCAGGTTTTGTTCGAGGCTGTGGTAGGGCGAGCCGAAGGCGGCGGAGAGCTCGTAGAGTTCCTCGTCGTTGAGCTTGATGAGGTCGGCATGGCGCATGAGACTGAGCACGCGTTCGGGCTCGTAATGCGGTTTGCGCAGATTGACATCGAGCACACGGAAGCGGGCGGCGGGCAGGATTTGCTCCAGTGCGGCACGGGATACGGGATCGCGCCCGGAGAGGCTGCCATACACGAGCACGTCGGATTCGGCCACGCGCGCGAGTGCTGCATCGGTTGTGCAGATTTTATCCCAAGCGCAGGGGTAAACGATGTCGTAGCTGGCGCTGCCGTCGGGCTTGAGCAGCACTTTCACCAGGCTGGTGGCGTGTTCTTCATCGGTTTGCACCAAGTCGGCAGCTACGTTGCGCGCAGTAATCTGGCGCAGCAGCTCTTCGCCGTCGGCATCGCGGCCGCGCCGGCTGATGATGCTGCAGTCCGCGCCAAACGAGGCCAAACGCACCAACACATTGAGCGGCGCGCCGCCGAGGGCTTTGCCGCCGGGGAAGTCGTCCCACAATACTTCGCCGAAGCTGCTGATTTTCATATTTGCTCTCTAAAAATGGATGGTGGGAATGCTAGCTGAAAGTTTTCAGGTAGCCTCTGGGTTGAAAAGTTTTATTTATTGGCCAGCGGATAATCGGTTGGCATGGTGTATTCTCCTGCAGCGGCATCATAGTGGATGATAAAAGCTTGGTTGCGGTAGTGTTTGAAGCCGTTAAAGCCCGACACGCTCAGCCGCAGGGGGTAGAAGCCTGCATTGGGGCTGGCGTGGGTTAGGATGCGGAAAGAAGAAGTGGTTAATCGATACCACTTCGCGCGGCATTCGCGGCGTTCGGCGGTGGTGAGCGGCTTATCAGAGTCAGGATTGGTTTGGCAATTATTTAAACCATATCCGTTGGTTGTATTGCTTGTAATAGTGCTTCGACCAATCTTCCCTGCGCCGTTGTGGGTGAAAAGTATATATTCCGAGCTGCTGTAACCGTCACTTAGATACGACATAGGCGTCATGAAGCCCCAACGGTCTTTGCCGAAGCGGAGGAACGACCAATATTTAGCCTCAGGGGCATAGCCGTATGTGCCAATTTGATTGTAGGCGCGCACTGCCAGCGGTTGCCAGCCTCCGGATACCTGTTTCAACACGAATATGCCCGCCAAACCCGATTGAACCCGGCCTCCGATGCTTTCGCCCCGATTAAAATCAAAGTTGTCGCCGGTGTAGAGCAGATACATCAGCTTGCCTTGCGCGGTTTGGCGGATTTCGCTTTTGATTTGTCGCATACAGTATTCGCCGCCGAAGCTGGTTTCGGTTACGTTTAACGCATCGATATCGACACGGTAGCAACGGTGTTGCTGCGAATATTGCCGATAGTAGCGCTGCACAATTTGTTGTGGCGTTTGCGGTTGGGGTGCAGCTTTGATAAACCTGCGGTATGAGGAGAATGTTTTTACTTGCGGCAATGTTTGTGCGAAGCTGCCGACGGCCGCTAAAAGCAGGATGGGGAAAAGCAGTTTTTGCATAATCATATAGCTAGGCTAAATTCAAGCAGGTGGTGAGGCTATCTGAAACATATTTTTCAGGTAGCCTAGCGGTTTACACGTTAAACAAGAAGTGCATCACATCGCCGTCCTGCACCACGTATTCCTTGCCTTCCACGCGCATTTTGCCGGCTTCTTTGGCTTTAGCTTCGCCGCCGAGCGAGACGAAATCGTTGTAGGCAATCACTTGGGCGCGGATGAAGCCGCGTTCGAAGTCCGTGTGAATCACGCCGGCGGCTTGCGGGGCGGTGTCGCCTTTGTGGATGGTCCAAGCGCGGACTTCTTTCACGCCGGCGGTGAAGTAGGTTTGCAGGCCGAGCAAGTCGTAGCCGGCGCGGATGAGGCGGTTCAGGCCGGGTTCTTCCAAGCCCATTTCGGCGAGGAACTCGGCTTTTTCGTTGTCTTCCAATTCGGCGATTTCGCTCTCCATCGCGGCGCAAACGGCTACGACGGGGGCGTTTTCTTTTTCCGCCAATTCTTTCAGGCGGTCGAGGTGCGGATTGTTTTCAAAACCGTCTTCGGCCACGTTGCCGACATACATGGCGGGTTTGGCAGTGAGCAGGAACAGCGGTTTGAGCATGGCGAGCTCATCTGCGTCTAAGCCGAATGAGCGTACGGGTTTGCCTTCGTTGAGGTGCGGCAGGATTTTTTTGCACAGTTCCACCAGTTTTTGCGCGTCTTTATCGCCGGAGCGGGCGCGTTTTTCTTCGCGGACAATGGCTTTTTCGACGCTGGCGAGGTCGGCCAGCGCCAGTTCGGTACCGATGGTTTCGATGTCGGCAATCGGATCGACGCGGCCTGCAACGTGGACGATGTTGTCGTCGTCAAAGCAGCGCACCACATTCACAATGGCATCGGTTTCGCGGATGTTGGCAAGGAACTGGTTGCCCAAGCCTTCGCCTTTGCTTGCGCCGGCGACCAAACCTGCGATGTCCACAAATTCCACAATGGCGGGCTGCATTTTTTGCGGATTAACGATTTTTGCCAGCTCCGCCATGCGCGGGTCGGGCACTTCGACGATGCCGACGTTGGGTTCGATGGTGCAGAAGGGATAGTTCGCCGCTTCGATGCCCGATTGGGTCAGCGCGTTGAAGAGGGTGGATTTGCCGACGTTGGGCAGGCCGACGATGCCGCATTTCATGCTCATGTGTGTTCCTTAAATGCCGTTAGATTAAAATCGGCGGATTTTAACATAGAAGGCTACCTGAAAGCTGCAGTTTGGGTTTTCAGGTAGCCTTTAGGCGGTTTGAGGCGGGCTGAGAATGGCTGCACGGGATGACAGTCGGGCAGAAGCGGGACTTCGGCCGGGCAAAATATTGTGCCGTTTCGTTGAAGCTGCGTTTTCAGGTAGCCTGAGGGGCAGGGCGGAAATAGGCAGTTTGCCCATAAGGCTGCTATAATGCCGCCCCTGTTTGGCCGGTGCGTTTGCCCGGCCGTATAGCCAAAGCGGTTATTTCTTCACGTAGCTAGGAAGGAGTCAGCGCTTTGGCCTGATGCCGATAACCATACAAAGCCGCACATCACCATGCTTGAACACCTGCCTTATTTCCAGCAACATCTGCCTCGCGATTTGAGCCGCGTTAATGCGGTGATTGAGCGCGCGGTGCAATCGGAAGTGGCGCTGATTTCGCAAATCGGGCGCTACATCATCAGCGCCGGCGGCAAGCGGCTCCGGCCGGTGCTCACCATCCTTTCCGGCAAGGTGTTGGGCTACGATGAAGACCCGCTCTACGCACTGGCGGCGATGGTGGAATTCATCCACACTTCCACCCTGCTGCACGACGATGTGGTGGACGAAAGCGAGCTGCGGCGCGGCCGGAAAACGGCAAACAATATGTTCGGCAACGCTGCTGCCGTGTTGGTGGGCGATTTCCTCTACACCCGCGCCTTCCAGCTGATGGTGTCTTCAGGTAGCCTCAAGATTTTAGACGTGATGGCCGATGCCACCAACATCATCGCCGAGGGTGAAGTGTTGCAGCTGATGAATATCGGCAACACCAATATCACCGAAGCCGAATATGTGCAGGTGATCCAATACAAAACCGCCAAATTGTTTGAAGCCGCCGCACAGGTGGGCGCGATTTTGGCCGGCGCCACGCCCGAGCAGGAAACCGCGCTGAAAGACTACGGCCGCCACATCGGCACCGCCTTCCAGATTATTGATGATGTGCTGGATTATTCCGGCAACATCGAAGAAATCGGCAAAAACGTGGGCGACGATTTGGCCGAAGGCAAACCGACCCTGCCGCTGATTTATCTGATGCAAAACGCCGAGCCGCCGGTGGCCGATGCCGTGCGCCACGCCTTGGAGCACGCCGACCGCAGCTATTTCGAGCAGATTCATGCCCATGTGGTGCAGTCCGATGCGCTGGCCTATTGCGTGAGCGAGGCGCGCAAGGCGGTGGACGAGGCGTTATCTTGCCTAGCCGCACTGCCGGATAATGAAGTATCGCAGGCGATGCGGCAGCTTGCCGAAGAATCGCTGGCGCGTGTATCATAGCGGCCTTTTTCGGGAATATATAATTGCATCTGAATGTTATCCCGCTGTTTTTGGTGCTGCTGATTTTGCTGGGTGTGCTCAGCAACAATTAATCCATCACCATCTCGGCTACTGTGTTGTTCCTGATGCAGCAAACCGTGCTGGCGCGCTATATCCCACTGGTCGAACAATACGGCGTTCAAGCCGGCATCATCCTACTCACCATCGGCGTGCTCAGCCCGCTGGTGTCGGGCAGAATCCAGTTTCCCGGTTTGGCCGGTTTGATGAGCTGGAAAATGCTGGCGGCGGTGTTGGTGGGCGTGTTGGTGGCCTGGCTGGCCGGACGCGGCGTGCCGCTGATGAGTGAGCAGCCTGTGTTGGTAACCGGCCTGCTGCTGGGCACGATATCGGCGTGGCGTTTTTGGGCGGCATTCCGGTGGGGCCGCTGATTGCCGCGGGGATTTTATCGCTTATTGCCAGAAAAGTTTGATTGGAAAGTTTGATTATTTCTCGCCGTAGTTCAATGGATAGAACGTATGCCTCCTAAGCGTAAAATACAGGTTCGATTCCTGTCGGCGGGGCCATGATGAAAAGGCTACCTGAAATTTTCAGGTAGCCTTTTTCTTGCCTGCCGTTTGCAGGGAATGGGGGATTAACCTGTATTGCGCAAGCCTTGTGCCACGCCGTTGATGGTGAGGTGGATCAGGTGGATGAGCTGCGGGTTGCCCGGGTGTTGACGCAGGCGGGCGAGCAGGGCTACCTGAAGCCAGTTGAGCGCGTTCAGATAGGGAATGCGCAGAGCCAGGGAGCGGGCGAGGCTGCGGTTGTCGGTGAGCAGATGGTCTTGCTCGATTAATTGCAGCAGGGCGCGGCGGCTGCGCTCAAATTCGCCGGCAATGCGCTCAAACATGGCTTGGGCGGCTTGCGGCTGGTCGGCCAGGCCGACGTAGGCACGGGCGATGTCTAAATCCGCTTTGGCCATCACTTGCTCCATATTGGAGAGCATGGCTTGGAAGAAGGCGCTGTGCTGCACCATATGGCGCAGGTGCTCGAGATTGGTAGGGTTGTCGCGCAAAAGCTGCTCAACTGCGCTGCCGAAGCCATACCAGGCAGGCAGCATCAGGCGATTTTGCGTCCAGGAGAACACCCAGGGAATAGCGCGCAAATCCTGTATCCGCGCCAGGGTTTTGCGGCTGGCGGGGCGGCTGCCGATGTTGAGGCTGGCGATTTCGTTGATCGGGCTGGTTTGCAGGAAGTAGCCCACGAAATCGGGATGGGTGATGAGCTCGCGGTAGTAGGCGAAGGCAGCGTCGGAGAGCGACTGCATCAGCGCGGCATCGGGCTCTTCGGTGCGGTGCGGCAGCAGGCTGGCTTCCAGCGCGGCGGCCACCAAGGTTTCGAGGTTACGCTCGGCATTGTCGGCATCGGCATATTTGGCGGTGATGACTTCGCCCTGCTCGGTGATGCGGATTTGCCCGGCCACGCTGCCGGCGGGCTGTGCCAGCACGGCTTCGTAGGAGGGGCCTCCGCCGCGACCCACGCTGCCACCGCGCCCGTGGAACAGGCGCAGGCGCACTTGGTGTTTGGCAAACAGTTTCACCAAAGCCTGCTCGGCCTGATACAGCACCCATTGGCTGGTTACATAACCGCCGTCTTTGTTGCTGTCGGAATAGCCGAGCATGATTTCCTGAATATTGCTGCGGCCGGCGAGTAGGTGGCGATACCAAGGCAGCGAGAAAAGATGATCCATCACACCGATGCAGTCTTGCAGCGCCTCGATGGTTTCAAACAATGGCACGATATTGAGCCGGCTTTCAGGTAGCCCTTCGGCGTTCAGGCGCAGCAGGCCGGTTTCTTTCATAATCAAGGCCAAGGCAAGCATTTCGCTCACGTTTTCGGCATTGGAAATGATGCTTTGGCGGATGGCTTCTTCGCCGAATTGCGCTTTAATTTCGGCAGCGGCGCGGAAGATGGCCAGCTCGTGCTCGGTATCTTCGCTGTAGTGGGCAAACGGGCTGTAGAGCGGGCGCGGGGACGACAGCTCGCGCAACAGCACGCGTTCGCGTTCGGTTTCGTTCAGCGCAGCGAAGTCTTCCAAACCGGCGGCGGCAAAGAGCTCGGCCACCACATCGATATGCTTTTGGGCGTGTTGGCGCAAATCTAGCGGCATCAGATAAAAGCGGAACACGGAAGCGGCACGGATCAAGTCGGCCAAGCGGCCGTCGGCCAGCAGGCGGCTGCCGTTGTCGCACAAGGAAGCGTGCACGGTGTGCAGGTTGGCTAAAAATTCTTCTACCGTGTCATACGGTTCGAGCAAGCCAAATTGGCTGCCCAAGCCGCTGCCGAAACGGTGGGCGGTGGCCACGGCACGGGCGAGGATGTAGGCCATGGCACGGCGATAGGGCTCTTCTTCGTGGGCGCGTTCGGTGTCGGGCGATTGGGCCGACAAAGCCAGCACTTCTGGACTTACGTTCACGCGCCGGATCGACATCGGCAGCTCTTCATACAGTTTGTAGAGCTGGCTGCGGTAGAAGCGGAACACGGCGCTGGCCTGCTGGGCAAAGGCAGTGCGCAGGGTGTCGGCAGAAACGAAAGGATTGCCGTCACGGTCGCCGCCGATCCAGCCGCCGATATGCAACACGTTGGGCAGACTGGTATTCGGGAAGGCTACCTGAAGAGCAGCCTCCAGCTTGCGGTATACGCCGGGCACGGCGCTGAAGAAGCTGAGCGGGAAATACATGATGCCGTTGCTGATCTCATCGGCCACCGTAATTTTGAAATGGCGGTTTTCATTGGTTTGCCACAGCGTCCACAGCATGGTTTGCACCTGCTGCTGCAAGCGCTCTTCGCTCTGCCCGGCCTGGTTGGCGCGTTGGTCGAGCAGGTTGCGGATTTGGCGGTGCAGGGTAAGGGTGGTTTGGCGCTGTACTTCCGTGGGGTGCGCGGTGAGCACGGCGGCCACTTCGGTGTGGTTCAGCTGCTGCTGCAAGGCTTCGGCGCTTACGCCTTGCTGTTGCAGTAGATCGAGGGTGTAGCCGAAGGTGGATTTAGCGTTGTCGCGGGTTTGGCTGTGCGCCAGACGGCGGCGTTGGTGGTGCGCATCTTCGGCAATATTGAGGATTTGTGCAAACAGGCTGCAGGCGCGGATGAGGTCTTCCAGCTGTTGGTCGTTGAGCTGCGGCAGGCTGCGTGTTACCACGTCTTGCGGCGCTTCGCCGCCCAGCAGTGCGGCTACGGCTTCCTGCACGGGGCAGTCGGTTTGCGCGGCCAGCACGGTTTGCAGCGCGCCGGTGAGGAAGGCAACGTCGTCGAAGAGTGGCGCGTCTTTATAGGGATGTTGGCCGGAAGGTTCGGGCATCATGGGGTATTCCTTTGCAGAGGGTTATTCTTGGGTTAGCCGGGAAAAACGCAATGTACTGTTTGGGTAATCCAAGCCGTACACGCACCAGATCAATACGAAATAGGCAATGGCATGCAGCGGCCAGCCGGCAGGAAGGCTACCTGAAAACAGCGGAGCCGAAGGCAGACAGGTAAACAAGATGCCCGCCAGCACCGATGCCAGAGCCAGCCATTGGTATACGCGCATGCCGAGAAAATACGGCGTTTGCGGTTCGCCGCGCAGCGATTCTTCCACAAAGCGGAACGCACCGCTGAGAATCAAATACATACCGGCGATAAACGAAGCAGGCATTTGCAGCCGGTATAAGCGCCACAGCAGGAAAAAGCTCAGGAAATTGGCGGCGATGGAATAAAACTGGGTGGGGTGTAGATTTTTCCCCTGCCAGCCGGCCAGTTTGCACACGCGTGATTTATCGTGGAAAAAGCGGATGCCCGGCATATCGGTGGGGATACCGTGGCAGCAGCCCTGAATCAGGCAGCGGCAGCGGCCGAACAGCTGGATGGGGCAGGCAGCCAGCGCGGCCGCGCCCAGCAGCGTCCAACCGCCCAAATCCGAACCGGCAGCAATCAGGCAGCCGGCCAGCACGATGCCGAACACGCTGCCGTAGTAGCCGAACGGGCGCAGCAACGCCGATGAGCCTTCCACCCATTGCGCCCACAAGCCCGCGCCGATAAACCCGGCCACCCCCAGCAGCCACACTGCCCACAAATACTGCGGCAGCAGATAAGCCAACACCAGGAAACCGCTCACGCCGCCCAATGCGGCATAGAAGCCGTGGTTAATCAGCCGCAGGCGGCCAAAGCGCCATTCGTGCCACGAGTTGGCAATATATTCGGCGGTTCGCAACAGAGCGTGGTAGATCGGCTGCCGCTGTCGGATTGTCCAATAGACGGCCATCCCGGCCAACACATCGGCCAAGGTATGGTTGTGCGTAGTCAGGCAGCTGACAATCACCAGCGCCGCCAGCAAAGTCCATACCATACGCCACTGCGGGCGGCATAGGCAAGAATATCGTTTTTGCCATAACACCCTCTCGTATAAGGCCCAGCCTTCCACGGCAATATTTTCAGGTAGCCTCAAGGTGGCGCGGCTTTTCCATTTTTGTTCGCGGCTGGATAAAAATCTGCGGCTGAATAGTAGACGCAACAATGGGTTGCGCGCTGCAATAGCCAGCAGCGGCTCGTCTTTTATCGTTTCCGGTGCAGCAAACACCAGATGCAGGCCGAATGCGGGCGCCGTGAGCCCACCGGCTTCCAGCACGAAATCTTCAGTTAGCACGCCGTTGTAGCACAAACGTTTTAGCGGCACTTCGCCGCGCCATTCGATCCACACCACATAGTGCTGCTCCGATACGAAACGCCCCCAATACAGCTCGCATAACGGCAGCTGTTGCGGCCAAAAATCCATTTCCAGCGTTTCGGCGTAACCCAAGCCGCTGTATTCCTGCCCGTTTAAGGCTACCTGAAAACGGGCACTTGGCGTGTGGGCATGCCAAATGAGTCGGCGTTTGCCGCCGGCCGGCAAGGTAAGCCGGATGCCATCAGACAAAGCCTGCCAGCGGCCTTCGAGGCCAAGTTTGGGTTGTCGGATGCTGTTAGGGGATAGTTGTGATGCGCTTAGGCAGCTGCGTTCGAGGGTGCAGCCGTGGGCTGGGTTGAAAATCAGGGCTGAATAGGGCAGCTTGATGCCGTGGTAATGCAGCTCGGCCGCATAGGCAATCAATGCGTTGCCGTCAGAATCGATGCCGTCGAAATAATGTTTGCGCAGGCGGAACATGATGGGAGAAAAACTATTTGGCCGGATGAGGCTGCCTGAAAAATAGCAGTTTCGTGCCAGCCGATATTTTCAGGTAGCCTTGGCTGGCACAGCCGGCATACTGTTTGATTGCAGGTTACGCGGCAGCTGGCCGGAAGGAAACAGCGTGTTTAGATGTTGCCAAGCCTACAGCGCGGCTTCGTCCCGCTCGCCGGTGCGGATGCGCACCACGCCTTCCACCGGCAGGATGAAGATTTTGCCGTCGCCGATTTTGCCGGAGTTGGCCGCCTGCACGATGGCTTCCACCGCCTGCTCGACCATGTTGTCTTCCAGCACGATTTCCAGCCGGATTTTGGGCAGGAAATCCACTGCGTATTCCGCGCCGCGATAGATTTCGGTGTGCCCTTTTTGGCGGCCGAAGCCTTTTACTTCGGTTACGGTCATGCCGTTTACGCCGATATCGGTGAGCGCGTCGCGCACGTCGTCGAGTTTGAACGGTTTGATGATGGCTTCGATTTTCTTCATATGGTTCCTCTGCTAGGTTGGTATATAAGGCTTTAGGCAGTTAAGCTACCACAAGGAGGCAGCGCTTTCAATCGGTTTACTCCGCCACCAGATTAGGGCAGACTTGGCGTATAATTACGCCTCCCAATTCTCTTCATGCGAGTCTGCCCATGCCTATCCTCTTCCTGCGCGGCGAGCGCGCCTTGTCTGGTTTCCGTGTTGAAAAACTGCTGCAAAAAGCGGCTGCTTTGGGGCTGCCCGAAGCTGAGATCCGCAGCGAATATTGGTATTTTGCCGATTGCGCCGAAGGCTTGAATGCAGCAGATGCGGAAAAGTTGGAAGCCTTGCTGGCGGGGCAGGTGGCATCGGAGTTGCCGCAGTCTTCAGGTAGCCTGCATCTGTTTCTCATCACGCCGCGCATCGGCACGATTTCGCCTTGGGCTTCCAAAGCCACGGAAATTGCGAAAAACTGCGGTTTTGCCCAAATCCGGCGCATCGAACGCGGCATGGCAGTGTGGCTTTCAGGTAGCCTTTCCGAAGCGCAGAAGCAGCAATGGGCGGCTTTGCTGCACGACCGCATGACCGAATCGGTGCTGCCCGATTTTCAGGTAGCCGCTAAATTGTTCGCCCATCCCGAAGCGCAAACCTTCGATACGGTAGATGTGCTCTCAGGCGGCCGTGCCGCGCTGGAAAAAGCCAATACCGATTTAGGCTTGGCGCTTTCGCCCGACGAAATCGATTATCTGCTGGACAATTATCGGGCTTTAAACCGCAATCCGTCTGATGTGGAACTGATGATGTTCGCCCAGGCCAACAGCGAACACTGCCGCCACAAAATCTTCAATGCCGACTTTATCTTAAACGGCGAACAGCAGCCCAAATCGCTGTTCCGCATGATTCGCGACACGCACGAAGCCGCGCCGGCCGGCACGGTGGTGGCCTATAAAGACAATGCTTCGGTAATCGAAGGCGCAAAAATCGCCCGATTTTATCCCGATGCGGCGGCCAAGCAGGGCTACCGTTTCCACGAAGAAGACACGCATATCCTGATGAAGGTGGAAACGCACAACCACCCCACGGCGATTGCGCCGTTTGCCGGCGCAGCCACTGGCGCGGGCGGCGAAATTCGCGACGAAGGCGCCACCGGCCGCGGCGCGCGCCCCAAAGCCGGCCTCACCGGCTATACGGTTTCCAACCTCAATATCCCCGATTTGAAACAGCCTTGGGAAGGCGGCTACGGCAAGCCCGCCCACATTGCCTCCCCGCTCGACATCATGATTGAAGCCCCCATCGGCGGTGCGGCGTTTAATAATGAATTCGGTCGCCCGAACCTGCTGGGCTATTTCCGCACCTTTGAAGCCGAGTTCGACGGCCAAATGCGCGGCTATCACAAGCCGATTATGATTGCCGGCGGCTTGGGCAATATTCAGGCAGAACAAACGCATAAACACGAAATTCCCGAAGGTGCGCTCTTGGTGCAGCTCGGCGGGCCGGGCATGCTCATCGGTTTGGGCGGCGGCGCGGCTTCGTCGATGGACACGGGTGCAAACGATGCTTCGCTTGATTTCAACTCCGTGCAGCGCGGCAACCCCGAAATCGAACGGCGCGCCCAGGAAGTGATCGACCGCTGCTGGCAGCTCGGCGCGGCCAACCCGATTATCGCCATTCACGACGTGGGCGCGGGCGGCTTGTCCAACGCTTTCCCCGAATTGGTAAACGATGCCGGGCGTGGTGCGGTGTTTAAGCTGCGCGATGTGCCGCTGGAAGAGCATGGCCTCACGCCGCTGCAAATCTGGTGCAATGAAGCGCAAGAGCGCTATGTGCTGTCGATTCTGGAAAAAGATCTGGGCACTTTCCGCGCCATTTGCGAACGCGAGCGCTGCCCGTTTGCCGTGGTCGGCACGGCTACCGACGACGGACATTTGCAGGTGCGCGACGATTTGTTTGCCAACAAGCCTGTAGATTTGCCGCTGAACGTATTGCTCGGCAAGCCGCCCAAAACCACGCGCACCGATAAAACGCAACAGCAGCCTGAAAAACCGTTTTCAGGTAGCCATATCGATTTGAAGGAAGCCGCCTACCGCGTATTGCAACTGCCCGCCGTAGCCGCGAAAAACTTCCTCATCAACATCGGCGACCGCAGCGTGGGCGGCTTGACCCACCGCGACCAGATGGTCGGCCGCTGGCAAACGCCCGTGGCCGACTGCGCCGTGACCATCATGGGCTTCGAGACGCATCGCGGCGAAGCGATGGCCATGGGCGAAAAACCCGCCGTTGCGCTGTTTGACGCACCCGCTTCGGGCAGGATGTGTATCGGCGAAGCCATTACCAATATCGCGGCGGTTAATATCGGCAATATCGGCAACATCAAATTCTCCGCCAACTGGATGGCCGCCTGCGGCAATGCGGGCGAAGACGAGAAACTCTACCGCACGGTGGAAGCCGTATCGCAGATGTGCCAGCAAATCGGCGTGAGCATCCCCGTGGGCAAAGACAGCCTTTCCATGAAAACCGTGTGGCAGGACGGCGCGGAGAAAAAATCTGTGGTGTCGCCATTGAGCCTGATTGCCACCGCCTTCGCCCCTGTGCAGGATGTGCGCAAAACGGTTACGCCGGATATCAAACCGGTGGCCGACAGCATGCTGCTGCTAGTGGATTTGGGGCAGGGCAAAGCCCGCATGGGCGGCTCAGCCTTAACGCAGGTGTACGGCGAATTGGGCGGCGAAGCGCCCGACATCGAAGCAGGCTACCTAAAAAAGTTTTACGACGTGATTCAGCAGCTGGTGCAAGAAGACAAACTGCTTGCCTACCACGACCGCAGTGATGGCGGCCTGTTTGCCACGCTGGCGGAAATGGCGTTTGCCGGGCGGAGCGGCTTGGAAGCGAATATCGATGAATACGCGCAGGTTCTGTTTGAAGAATGGGAACGCAAACTGCCGAATGCGATTGTGGAAGAAGTGTTGCCGCTCGCACATCTCACTGCCTTATTCAACGAAGAGCTGGGCGCGGTATTGCAGGTGCGGAAGCAGGATTTTGCCGATGTGATGGCGGCATTCGATGAACAAGGTTTGGGCAACGCGGCCTATTGTATCGGACAGGCGCACTGCGGCAGCAATTTCACGGTTGTGAATGACGGGGAGACTTTGTTTGACCAACCCCTGGTAGATTTGCAACGCGCCTGGCAGTCCACTTCCCACCAAATCCAACGCCTGCGCGACAACCCGGCCTGCGCCGACAGCGAATTTGCCTTGCTGGCCGATAAAGAACGCAGCCGGCTGTTTGCCGATTTAAGCTTTGATGTGAAACAAGATGTTGCCGCGCCGTTTATCAACAGCGGGGCGAAACCCAAAATCGCCATCCTGCGCGAACAGGGCGTGAACGGCCAAGTGGAAATGGCCGCCGCCTTCACCCGCGCCGGTTTCGATGCCTATGATGTGCATATGTCCGACCTGATGGCAGGCCGCGTGAAACTCGACACCTTCCAAATGCTGGCCGCCTGCGGCGGGTTCAGTTATGGCGACGTGCTGGGCGCTGGCGAAGGCTGGGCGAAATCCATTTTGTTCCACAGCAAACTACGCGACCAATTTGCCGAATTCTTCGCCCGAGGCGATACGCTGAGCTTAGGCGTGTGCAACGGCTGCCAGATGATGGCCAATCTGGCCGAAATCATCCCCGGCGCCGACGGCTGGCCGAAGTTCCGCCGTAACGAATCCGAACAGTTTGAAGCGCGGCTGAGCATGGTACGCGTGCCGCAATCGCCCTCGCTGATTTTGGCCGATATGGCAGGCAGCAGCCTGCCGGTGGTGGTTAGCCACGGCGAAGGCCGCGCCGATTTTGCCCACTTGGGGCTACCTGAAAACCAAGTTTCAGGTAGCCTGAAAACCGCCATGCAATATATCGACGGGCAGGGCAACCCCACCCAAACCTATCCGCTCAACCCCAACGGCTCGCCCGATGCCATCGCCGCCGTCACCACTGCCGACGGCCGCGTAACCATCATGATGCCGCACCCCGAGCGTGTGTACCGCAGCGCGCAAATGAGTTGGCTGCCGGAAGAGTGGCGCAACAGCGAACTGGCCGGCTGGTATCGGATGTTTGCTACGGCACGGAAGGTGCTGGGCTAGGCCGTCGGGCAACACAAGGCTACCTGAAAATATCAGCTTCAATGCCGTGAGGATGTAGAAGCTGAATACTTTCAGGTAGCCTCAATCATGGCGAAAACGGAGATAGGGTATGGAAACCAAGCTGCAGGTGTTAAAACCGGCCAAAATATTCGGCGACTCCAACGAGCTGGCAAACTTCCGCTTTGCCAACGGCCGGGGCTTCCCCGCTTCCTATCAACGCTTTGCCACGCAATACGGCTGGGGCCGCTCGCTGGGCAACTATCTCGTCCATATCCCCACCAATCCGCAATATTGCGATTCTTGGCAGCAGGCGAGTGCAGCGGTGAAATCCAGCTATATCCATGATTTGGACGAATACGAAGGCTTTTTCTCCGCACAGCACGTTTGCCTGATACCCCGAATTAGGTGTGCACAATACCACCAACTTGCTGGATGGCGCGTTTGCAGGTTTGAAACGGCATTTGGCGTGTCATCATGGGATGAATAAGGAGAATAAGGTTAAGTTTATTAAGGATTATTTCTCTGTTTCTGATGATGAGTAGCACCTATTTTGTTACTTACTGGCAAGGTTCTCTGAAATAGCACCTTTTTTGTTACTTATGCCTTTTCGAGCAACCTGCCGGTGCAATATTTCCTGCCGCAACCGGCCAGCCCGTTCCATGGCGAATGGCAGCCGGAAAGTATCCGCCCGTTGGAAAACTTGTTGGCAGAAAAACACGATGAATTGGCGGCGCTGATTTTAGAGCCGGTGGTGCAGGGGGCGGGCGGAATGTATTTCTACCATTCCGAATATCTGCGGCAGGCGCGGGCATTGTGCAGCCGATACGGCGTGCTGCTGATTTTTGACGAAATCGCCACCGGCTTCGGCCGCAGCGGCGAAATGTTTGCCTTGGAGCATGCCGGCGTGGTGCCGGACATTATCTTGTTGGGCAAGGGGCTCACCGGCGGTTATCTCACCTTGTCGGCGGCGGTGTGCACCGAGGAAATTTCCGCAGCCATCAGCCGGGGCCAAGCAGGCGCGTTTATGCACGGCCCCACCTTCATGGCCAATCCGCTGGCCTGCACGGTAGCGGCCGAGAGCGTGGCGATGCTGCGGGAAAGCCCGTGGCGGCAGCGGGTGGCCAATATCGAGCAAACGCTGCGGCGCAAACTGGCTGCGGCGGCGCAATGGCGTTGCGTGCGCGAAGTGCGGGTGCTGGGCGCGATTGGCGTGTTGGAGATGGCGCAGCCGGTCAACACGGCTTCCTTGCAGCCGCGGCTGGTGGAAAAAGGCGTGTGGGTACGGCCGTTTGGGCGGCTGGTGTATCTGATGCCGCCGTTTGTGATCAGCCAGCAGGAATTGGATTTCTTGGCCGAACAGACTTTGGCGGCAGTGGCGGAGGAATACGGCGAAGCATGGCCGCAGCCCGAATGATGCTACACGCGCTGAAGGCTACCTGAAATTTTCAGGTAGCCTGTTTGCAGAGAGGAAAACAGTATGCAGAAACAAGTTTATTTTGTCAGCGGCATCGACACCGGCATCGGCAAAAGCATCGCCACCGGCCTGTATGCCAAAGAGCTGGCCGCCGTGTGATCACATAAAAAATCGTGCAAACCGGCTGCCAAGGCATCGCCGAAGACATCCAAACCCACCGCCGCCTGCAAGGCATCGGGCTCACCGAGCACGACCGCAACGGCAGCACCTGCCCCTATGTGTTTGCCTACCCCTGCTCACCGCACCTGGCTGCCGAGCAGGAACAGCGCCCGATTTCCCTGGAAGTGATTGATAAAGCCACCCATAGCCTGCTGCAAAGCTACGACACCGTGTTGCTCGAAGGGGTGGGCGGGCTGATGGTGCCGCTAAACCGCGAGCAAACCCTGCTCGACTTTGCCGCCGAACGCGGCTATTCGCTGGTGTTGGTCACATCCGGCCGTCTGGGCAGCATCAACCATACCCTGCTCAGCCTTGCTGCCGCCCGCCATGCCGGCCTGCCGGTGCAGCGGCTGGTGTACAACCGCTATCCCGCTGTTGACCCCGTAATCGGTGCGGGAACCGAACGCTATTTGCGCGATTACCTGCAGCGGCATTTCCCCGAAGCCGAATGGGCGGTGTTGGCAGAGGCTACCTGAAAACTGCCCGCAGCATTTTTTCAGGTAGCCTTGCACACAGCTTTAGCCCGAACTCCCACATATCCGCTATAATCCGCTTTTTCGTTTACCCCTCTCCCCAAACCGAATCATGGGACAAAAAATCCAAGCCGTAAAAGGCATGAACGACCTCTTGCCGGTGGAGCAGAAAGATTTCAAGCTCACCGCCGCCTTCTGGCAGACCTTTGAAAACCGCATCGGCCAATGGGCGCACCGTTTCGGCTACCGCCAAATCCGTACCCCGATTGTGGAGCAAACCGGCCTTTTCGTGCGCTCTATCGGCGAGGACACCGATGTGGTGGGCAAGGAAATGTATACCTTTGCCGACTCCAACGACACCCTCAGCCTCAGCCTGCGCCCCGAAGGCACCGCCTCCTGCCTGCGCGCCGTGGTGGAGCATAATCTGCTGTATAACGGCGGCCAGAAGTTGTGGTATATGGGCCCCATGTTCCGCCGCGAACGCCCGCAGAAAGGCCGCTACCGCCAATTCCACCAAGTGGGCGTGGAAGCGCTGGGCTTTGAAGGCCCCGATATCGATGCCGAAATCATCGCCATGTGCGCCGATTTGTGGCGCGAGCTCGGCATCAGCCAATACCTGACTTTGGAAATCAACAGCCTGGGCAACCGCGAAGAACGCGCCGCTCACCGTGCTGCCTTGGTAGGCTACCTGAAACAGCACGAAGCCGCGCTGGACGAAGACAGCCGCCGCCGTATGCACACCAATCCGCTGCGCGTGTTGGACAGCAAAAATCCCGATTTGCAAGAAATCTGCAACGGCGCCCCGCGCCTGGCCGATTATCTCGGTGAAGCCTCCCGCGCCCACTACGCCGGTTTCAAAGCCCTGCTCGACGGCTTGGGCATCGCCTATGTGGAAAACCACCGCCTCGTGCGCGGGCTGGACTACTACAACCAAACCGTGTTCGAATGGACCACCGACAAACTCGGCGCCCAAGCCACCGTGTGCGGCGGCGGCCGCTACGACGGCCTGATTGAAGAGCTCGGCGGCAAACCCGCCCCCTCCATCGGCTTTGCCATGGGCGTGGAGCGCCTGTTGCTGTTGGTGCACGAATACGGCAACCTGCAAGCCGATGCCGCACCCGATATTTATGTGATACACCAAGGCGGCGACACCCTGCTGCCCAGTATGCAGTATGCCGCCGCCGCCCGCGCCGCCGGCTTCAGCGTGCTGCAACATTCCGGCAGCCAGAAACTGGCCGCCCAAATGAAAAAAGCCGATGCTTCCGGTGCCAAAGTGGCGCTGATCGTGGGCGAAGGCGAGCTGGCCGAAGGCAAAGCCAGTCTCAAAGACATGCAGCAAGGGCGCGGCCAAGTGAGCGTGCCTGCTGCCGATTTGCTTAAACAATTAAACGAATGGATAGGTTAAATGGCTGTTTACGATTTAAAAGACCAAGAAGAAATTGAAAACTTCAAATATTTCTGGCGCAGCTGGGGGCGTTGGCTGTTTGCCCTGCTTGTGGTGGCCGCCATCGGCTACTTCGGCTGGGTGATGTACCGCAGCCACCAGCGCAACGTGAGCAACGAAGCCGTGGCCGTGTTCGACCAGTGGGCGGAAAACCAGCAGGCCGGCAAGCCTGCCGAAGCCGCCAAGCTGCTCACCCAACTGCAAAGCCAGTATCCGACCAGCGTTTCCGCCGCCCAAGCCACCCTGATGCAGGCCGGCGCCGCCTTCGACCAAGGCAAATACGACGAAGCCATCGGCCACCTGAACTGGGTGCTCAAATACCACCAAGAACCGCTTATCCGCGCCATGGCCATCCAGCGCTTGGCCACCGTGCAGCTGCAGCAGCAGAAATACGATGACGCCATCGCCACCCTCGGTATGAATACCGATGAAGCCTACGCCGGCATCCTGCTGGAAACCAAAGGCGACATTTACGCTGCCCAAGGCAAACGCAGCGAAGCCGCCGCCGCCTACAAACAGGCGATGGACAAACTGCCCCAAGACGACCAAGGACGCGAGTTTATACAGCTGAAAATCGACCAGCTGAACTAAGCTAGGCCAAACCCCATAACGGCTGTTGCCGGAGGATGGAAAACCCACCGCCGGCAACAGCCGTTTTTCAGGTAGCCTTTTGGGTTTCAGGTAGCGTGCAGGGAAGAGAGAGACTTAATCATTTGCACAGGAGCCATCGTGGATTAATAAGCCGATACTTTGCTGAGATGATGACGCCTGATTTATCTGCAAAGGCTACCTGAAAGAGAAGGGTTGAGTGATTCAGTTATACGGCGATTAGAGAGTCGAGCAGCAGGCCGCTGCCGAATAGCAGGTTGACGGCCAGGGCAAGGCGCACGATGTGTGGCAGTTCGCGACCGGCGGCAGCGGGGCTGGTGGCGGTTTGCAGGCGGTGCAGGTGGGTGGCGGCCAGCGGTAGTGCAGTTAGCCAGAAGAGGCCGCTGGGGATTTGCGGGGCAAGGGCGGCGTAGCAGATGAGGGCGGCGGCCAGGAGGAGGCGGTGCAGGGTTTTGCTGCGCTCAAAGCCCAGCCGGGTGGCGGGGGTGGTTTTGCCGGATTGGCAGTCGCTTTCGATGTCGCGCATATTGTTGATGTGCAGTACGGCAGCGGCGAGCAGGCCGCAGCCGGCGGCGGGCAGCCAGCCTTCGGGCGGGCAGCTGCCTTGTTGCAGGTAGGCGCTGCCCTGCACGCCGAGCAGGCCGAAGAACAGGAAGACGCTGATTTCGCCCAGCCCGTGGTAGCCGTAGGCGTGGCGGCCGAGGGTGTAGGTGAGGGCAGCGGCGAGGGCGAGGCTGCCTAAGAGCAAGAAAGCGAGCCATTGCTGTGGGTGGCGCAAGCTGAGGGCGATGAGTGCACCACCGAGGAGTAGGGCGGCCAATACGCTGGCGACGAGGAGACGGCGGATGTGTAGGAGGGAAATTTGGCCGCTGGCGGTGAGGCGCTCGGGCGCATCGGGCACGCGGTGGCGGTCGGTACCGCGTATGCCGTCGCCGTAGTCGTTGGCGATATTGGAGACGATTTGCAGGGCCAGCGCAGTGAGCAGGCTGAGCAGGAACACGCTGCCGCGCCAGCTTGCGGGGCTGCTGTGCCAAGCGATGGCATTGCCGCAGCAAACAGCGGCAAGGGCCAGCGGCAGGGTGCGCGGGCGGATGAGGCGGAGTAGGGCGTGCATAGTGAGGGAGCGGCTTGGAGGCTACCTGAAAAAATGGTACTTAAACGAAGCTAAAATCCAATCGGCGGTTTCAGGTAGCCCGATACGAAAAACGGGCATGATACCCGATTCTGCGCTATCGGGCTGGGGCTTGCGCTTTTTACTTGTGCTGGGTCAAGCAGGAGGCCGCTAAATTGTCGGGCAGCTTCAAGCGTTTTCGGCTAGAATACGCAGCTCGGTTTCGGCACGGCTTGCTGTGTTGCCGCCGCTATTTTATAGTGGATTAAATTTAAATCAGGACAAGGCGGCGAGCCGCAGACAGTACAAATAGTACGGCAAGGCAAGCCAACGCTGTACTGGTTTAAATTTAATTCACTATAACTTTGCTGAAGCTCCGCTTTTTCAGGTAGCCCATATCGGCCAAGCCGATGCTTTTGCCTGCCATCACGACCGCTTACTTTTTTGCCAAAATATGAACAATATCCGCAATTTCTCCATCATCGCCCATATTGACCACGGTAAATCCACGCTTGCCGACCGCTTCATCCAACACTGCGGCGGCTTGGAAAACCGCGAAATGAGTTCGCAGGTTTTGGACAGCATGGACATCGAAAAAGAGCGCGGCATCACGATTAAGGCGCAAACCGCCGCGCTGAACTATAAAGCCCGTAATGGCGAAACTTATCTTTTAAATCTGATTGATACGCCCGGGCACGTCGACTTTTCCTACGAAGTTTCCCGCTCGCTTTCCGCCTGCGAAGGCGCGCTGTTGGTAGTGGACGCATCGCAGGGCGTGGAAGCGCAAACCGTGGCCAACTGCTACACCGCGATTGATTTGGGCGTGGAAGTAGTGCCGGTGCTGAACAAAATTGATTTGCCCGCCGCCGATCCAGACCGCGTGGCGCAGGAAATTGAAGACATCGTCGGCATTGATGCGGTGGGCGCGGTAACCTGCTCGGCCAAATCCGGGCTGGGCGTGGAAGACGTGCTGGAAGAAATCGTGGCCAAAATCCCCGCGCCGGAAGGCGACGAAAACGCGCCGCTGCAAGCTGTAATTATCGATTCGTGGTTCGACAACTATGTTGGCGTGGTGATGCTGATCCGCGTGAAAAATGGCCAGCTGAAACTGAAAGACAAAGTACGCTTTATGTCCACCAAGGCCGAAAGCCAAGTGGAGCAGCTCGGTGTGTTTACACCCAAATCAGTGAACAGACAAGAGCTTAAAGCGGGCGAAGTGGGCTTTTTGATTACCGGTGTGAAAGAGCTCGGCCAAGCTAAAGTGGGCGATACGGTAACGCTGGTGCAAAACCCTGCTTCCGAGCCGCTGCCCGGATTTAAAGAAGTACAAAGCCAGGTATTTGCCGGCCTCTATCCGGTGGAAAGCCACGACTACGAAGCCCTGCGCGATGCGCTGGAAAAACTGCAACTCAATGATGCTTCATTAAAATTTGAGCCGGAAGTGTCTCAAGCGCTAGGTTTCGGCTTCCGCTGCGGCTTCTTGGGCTTGCTGCACTTGGAAATCGTGCAGGAACGCTTGGAGCGCGAGTTCGATATGGACTTGATTACCACCGCGCCTACCGTGGTGTATGAAGTGATTTTGAAGACTGGCGAACATATCGAAGTGGAAAATCCTTCTAAACTGCCGGATTTGGCCACGGTGGAATCCATTTTGGAGCCGATTATCACCGCCACCATCCTGGTGCCACAGGAATACGTGGGCAATGTGATGACGCTGTGCAACCAGAAGCGCGGCGTGCAAATCAATATGCAGTATCTCGGCCGCCAGGTGATGCTCACCTATGATTTGCCAATGAACGAAGTGGTGATGGACTTTTTCGACAAACTCAAATCTACCTCGCGCGGCTATGCTTCGCTGGACTACCATTTCAAAGAGTTCCGTGCCGCCAATTTGGTGAAACTAGATATTATGGTGAATGGCGACAAAGTGGATGCGCTCAGCCTGATTGTGCACCGCCAAAACGCCGTACACCGCGGCCGCGAGCTGGCAGCGAAAATGCGCGAACTGATTCCGCGCCAAATGTTCGACATCGCCGTGCAGGCCGCCATCGGCAGCCAGATTATCGCCCGCGAAAACGTGAAGGCGCTGCGCAAAAACGTATTGGCTAAATGTTATGGTGGCGATATTACGCGTAAGAAGAAACTGCTGGAAAAACAAAAGGCCGGTAAGAAACGCATGAAGCAGGTGGGCAATGTGGAAATCCCGCAGAGCGCGTTCTTGGCGATTTTGCAGGTGGGCGATAAGTAGCTTAAAGCTTATCGAACTTATTTCAAACGGGAAAATATAAAAGTGGAACAATCCAATATAATCCTTTATGCCGCCATCGCCGCTGTGGTGGCCGGCATCGTGCTGTTTGCCGTGAGCGGTAAAACACGGCAGGAAAACGGCGAATGGAGCGGCGGCCTGCAATGGGGCTACCTCCTGATGATGGTGGGCTCGTTCGGCCTCTTGGCCAAGCTGATGAGCCTTACGGCGGTTTTGCTGCTGCTGGTACTGTTTACCGGCGCGGTGTGGCTGTGGGCGCGCGCGGCACGCAAACAGCGTATGCGGCAGACCGACAATGCCGAAGAAGCCGCGCAAGACGACAATCATTTCCGCGATTATATGGGCAGTTTCTTCCCGCTGATTTTGGTGGTGTTTGTGCTGCGCACCTTTGTGGCCGAGCCGTTTCAGATTCCCTCTAGCTCGATGCGGCCGGGGCTGGTGAAGGGTGACTTTGTGTTGGTGAATAAGTTCAGCTACGGCATCCGCGTGCCGGTGTTGAATAATGTGCTGATTCCGGTGGGGCAAGTGCAGCGCGGCGATGTGGTGGTGTTTAATTATCCGGTGGAGCCGGACACCAACTACATCAAGCGCATTGTCGGTCTGCCGGGCGATGTGGTGGAATACCATGATAAGGTGCTGACGGTAAACGGTAAAACCGAGCAGGATAATTTGGTGGGCGGCTACCAATATCCCGATGATTACAAACCGGAGCGGATTCTGGAAGCCACCCGCTTTTCCGTCGATTGGGAAGGCCGCCATTTCGAGGTGCTGAAAAATGAAAATGCGCCCACGGTTTCCATCCCCTTCTTGGCCGAATCCGCCAATAATTTTGCTGCAAACGGCTACCAAAGTGGCTTGCGCGAAAATTGCGAATACAAAGCAGACGGCAGCGGCTTTAAATGCACCGTGCCGGCGGGCAAGTATTTCGCCATGGGCGACAACCGCGACAGCAGCGCCGATTCGCGCTACTGGGGCTTTGTGGACGACAAGCTGATTGTGGGCAAAGCGTTTTTCGTGTGGATGAACGTAGGCGACAGATCGCGTATCGGCAACACGATCCGTTGATGGAAAGGCAAACCGGCCGGCCGGTTTGTGCTGCTTATGCAAAAGGCTACCTGAAAGTTTCAGGTGGCCTTTAATCGTTGTTGCAAAATCAGAGAGATATGGGGCCTTGCCTCAATCCTTGTGGCGACTATTTGGATTGATCCGGCTGGAGCCAGCGGAAGGCGCGGCGCAGTTCGGCGGTGCCGTTGGTTTCGTAGCAGCGGCCGTGGGCGAGGATGATTTTTTTTGGCAGCCAGGCAAGCATTTGCGCCAGGCTCTCGCGGGCGGCGGCGCGGTTGCGGAAGGTGGCGCGCCAGTCGGGCGGGGCTTTGCCGTCGGGCTCGGCAATGCCGACCCATTTCATTACCTGCGCCCAGAAGCGGCTGGGGAATTTGTTGGGCTCGAAGTTTTCGATAAGGTCGGTGAGGATCAGGGTACGGCTGGTGTGGTGGAAGAAAACGGTTTCGGTCATGGCCGAACTGCCGAGGAAGGGGAGTTGGGCGATGTCGTCTGCCCATTGGGGCGGGGCGCTGGGGCCCAAATCGGCATCTAAGGCTACGGCAATGCGCTGGGCAGCGGCGCGTTCGCGCACGCCGAGGCTGGCCCAGGTGGTAGCTTGGGGGTAGTGTGTTTGCCAGGCGGGGATATGGGCGTAGTGGATGCGGTTGGGCGAGACGAGGTGGCGCACTTCGCCCAGTGCGTTGATTTGGGATAACAGCTCCGGGTTTGGCTCGATGGGGGAGTGGCACCAGAGGCCGCCATCGGCGAGGCGGATAACCGTCATGCGGGTGCTGAAGGGGATGCTCAGGCCGAGCGGAAAGGCCATGCGCACGGTGCCGCCATCGGCAATCCAGATATTGCTGCCGAAGGGTTTGAGGGTGTGGAGCGGGCGGTAGAGGTGGATGGGGGCGGACATGGTGTTTCCTTTTTTCAGGTAGCCTTGGATGGGGCTACCTGAAATGTTTTATTACCGCTTCGTGCGTTTTCGGCGAGGCTGAAGCTATCGGCTCGGCCGTTTGCTTTATTCCGCCCAAATCACGGTTTCGGCGGCATCGCGGCGTGGTTTGGGCTGAATATCGCGGGCGCGGTAGCCGAAGGTGGCGGCCACGGACACGCCGTATTCGGCAGGGTCGAGCAGTCCGGCTTGGGCGAGGATGTGCTCCACGGCGGCGTAGTCCATGCCTTCCACGGCGCAGGAATCGATGCCGAGCATGGCGGCGCCGGTGAGCATATTGGCCAGGGCGATGTAGCTTTGCTTGCTTGCCCAGTCGAACAGGGCACGTTCGTCGTCGGCGATGGCGATATCGTGGATTTGGAAGCTACGGTAGCGCTCAAGGGCAGCGGCGCGCTGCTCGGGGGTGAAGCCGCGCCGGCTCACCAGCTCTCTGAAAAAGGGGCTGTCGTAGCGGGCGTGTTTTTTCGCCAGCAGGATTACTAGGTGGCTGGCTTCGGCAATGGTGGCCTGCATGCCCCAGGCCACAGGCTTGATTTTTTCGCGCAGCTCTTGGTTTTGGATCACCAGAAACTTCCACGGTTCGGAGCCGACAGAGCTGGGCGAGAGGCGGCCGAAATCGAGGATGGCGGCGAAATCTTCGGCGCTGATTTTGTGCGCGGGGTCGTAGTAGCGGGTGGAAACGCGGCGGCGGAAAATATCGAGGGCTTGCTGGCGGGTGAGGATCATGATGATTCCTTTCTATGGCGTTGCATGTTTATCGAAGGGATAACTGGTTTGGGCGGGGCAGAAACTGGCTTCGTGTGTTTTCAGGTAGCCTTTTACAGCTGAAAGTGGCCTACAGTGCGGGCAGCCATTGGCTGAGGGTGTAAATCAGCAGGCCGACCAGGCCGCCGACCAAGGTGCCGTTGATGCGGATAAACTGCAAATCGCGGCCGATGGAAAGCTCGAGTTTGTCGCTCATTTGGCGGCTGTCCCAGCTTTTCACTTTGTCGGCGATAAATTCGGCGGCGGCGTGGCGGTGGCGGCGCACCAGGCTGCGGGCGAGCAGGGCGAGGCGCACGTTGAGGCGGCGCAGCTGCTGCGGGGTGGCGGCGTGTTGCTGCAGCAGGTAGGTGAGTAGGCTGTTCAGCCGGCGTGCAGCGGCGGAATCGGGGCGTTGGGCATCGGCGGCGAGGCGGGTGGTGAGGCTTTGCCACAGTTGGGCGATGTGCTGCTGCAGCTCGGGAGAGTCGGCCAGGCGGCGTTTGGCCATGGCGAGTTTGCGCTGCCAGGCTTCTGATGTGGCGAGCTCTTGGGCAAGGGCGCGGTATTGGCGGCGGAAGGCGGTGCGCAGCTCGTGCTGCGGGCTGGTGAGGGCGGATTCGAGGTAGTTGTCGGCCCAGTCGAGGGCTTTTTGCGCCACCCAGCTGTCGATTTGGCCAACGAGGCGGCCGCGCAGCTGGGCTTTGAGTTTGTCCCAGGTGTCGGGCTGGCTGGTTTCGATTTTTTCCGCCCAGGCGCGGAGGTTTTCTTCGAGCAAAACGCGGGTGTCGGGCTGTTTGATCCAATGGCGGATTTGGCCGAGCAGGGCGGTTTGCAGGGTCTCAGGTAGCCCTTGCTGGTCGAGCAGGAGCAGGGCTTGGGAGAGGGCGGTGCCGAGTTGTTTGCCGCTGCCGTGTGTGGCTAAAAAGGCGGCGCCGAGGCGGGCGGCTTCTGGCGGCGGGATGGTTTGCAGGGCGGCGGGGATTTGGCGGGCGAGGGCGGGCAGCCATTCTTGGCGGGTGCTGCTGCGGGCCAACCAGCGGCGCAGTTTTTCGGCGATGCGCAGGCGGTAGATGCGGATGGCGATGGGGCGCTCGGGCAGGAAGTTGGTTTCGATGAAGCGGCCGAGTTCGTCGGCAATGCGGTTTTGGTTGCGCGGCAGGATGGCGGTGTGGGGAATTTTGAGGCCGAGCGGGTGGCGGAAGAGGGCGGTTACGGCAAACCAGTCGGCCAGCGCGCCGACGGTGGCGGCTTCGGCGAAGGCTTTCAGGTAGCCTAGGGCGGGGTGGCGCTGCACAAACAGCGCGGAAACGATAAACAGCAATACGGCAGCCAGCAGCAGGCCGCCGGCCTGGCGGCGGCTGCGTTGCAGCCTGGTGCGGGCGGCGGCTTCTTGGGCGTGGCCGGACAGGATGTTCATGGCTATAGGGCGCGCTCGGAATAGAGCGGTACTTTGCTCTCGGCCGACAGGCGTTCGATATAGGCTTGCAGCTTGGCGGGGAAGACGATGCCTTTCACCAGGGTGAGGTTGCGCAACACGGGGAAAATGATGATATCTTCCATGCCGGGGGCGTTGCCGTTGAGATAAGGCTGCTCGCCCAACAGTGCGGCTAGCTCGGGCAGGGCGATATGAATGCGATCGAGATAGGTGCTGGTTTCGGCCAGGTTTTGCTCGAAGCTGCCGATGTTTTGCTCTTTTTTCTGCACGAAGTAGGCAATGGCTTCGGCGGTGGCGAATTCGGGCAGTGGCGGCTCGAGTCGCACTTCGCGCGGCATCACCAGATGGTTGTAGAATTTGCTTACTTGGTCGAACCAAGCCTGCACGGCGGGGCGGATGGTTTCATCCAATCGGGCCTGGCCGGCGAGCTCGTCTACATAGCGCACGATATCGAGGCTCTCGCCCATATGGCTGCCATCGGGCTTTTGCAGGATGGGCACTTGTTTGGCGCCGATCAGCCCGATGGGCGTGGCTTCGTCGTCGTTCAGCAAAATGATTTCTTCCACCGGCACGTTGCGCAGGCCGAAAATCATGCGGGCGCGCACACAGAAGGGGCAGTGGTCGTAGAGATAGAGCTTCATGGCGGTTTCCTTGGCGGGGTTTGATTTCAAACAGGCAGATTGTAGCACGGCGGCAGAAGGCTACCTGAAAGTATCGTGGATTAAAATGAAGAATAGCACCAGGCAGCAAGCCGCAGACGGTACAAGCGGCACGGCAAGGCTGGTTGATGGGCAGCATTCTTAATGTGGATTCACTCTATCTGCCTGCCAAAGCCGTTGGCCTAGCAGCGCCGGGCGAATGTTCAGCAGCACGGTTTGCTGTTAAAATCCGCTTTCTGTCACGAAACGGCAAAGCATCATGAGTATCGCCAACAATAAAAAAGCCTTTCACGATTATTTTATCGAAGACCAGCTCGAGGCCGGATTGGTGCTCGACGGCTGGGAAGTGAAAGCCGTGCGCGCCGGCCGCGTGCAGCTGAAAGAAAGCTATATCCACTGGAAAAAAGACGCGTTTTACCTGGTGGGCTGCCACATCACCGCGCTGCCCACCGCCTCCACCCACGTTAAGCCCGATCCGGTGCGCCAGCGCAAGCTGTTGCTCAAGCAGAGCGAAATCAACAAGCTGATCGGCAAGGTAGAGCGCAGCGGCTATACCCTCGTGCCGCTCAACCTGCACTACCGGCGCGGCTACATCAAAATGGACATCGGCCTGGCCAAAGGCAAAAAACAGCACGACAAACGCCAAAGCATGAAAGAAGCCGACTGGAAGCGCGAAAAACAGCGGCTGTTGAAAAACCGCTGAGTTGCTTGTGTGTCCGATTAAAGGCTACCTGAAAGCGCCATGCCGCCAAGTTTCAGGTAGCCCCACCTTCAGCAGGAGCCCCTTATGAAACAATCCTCCCTTGCTCTTCCCATCGTGTTGATTATTTTCGGCGCCGTTTGGTTCCTCAGCAGCACCGACATCCTGCCCACCACCGCCACACTGCTGGCTCTCGCGCTGGTGTTGGGCGGCCTTGCCCTGCTGCTGCTCGACGGCATCAACACCCAAAGCATCGTGCACGGCCCCATGCTGATGTATATCGGCGCCGCTATTTACCTGCGCAACCAAATGTTTATCAACACGGCTCCGCTGGCCGCGCTCGGCATGATGCTGCTCGGCGCACTCATGCTGCTCGCCCGCAGCGGCATCGTGCCGCAAAAATACGGCGCCCACGGCATCCCACTGCGCCGCAAACGCCGCAACGGCGAACAGGAGTAATATCAAGGCTACCTGAAAAAGTTTTGGTCTGGCAAAAGTCCGGCCAAAGCATTGCTTTTCAGGTAGCCCGTTACCGAAATGATTAGGAAAAACAATATGGCCATCATCATCAAAACCCCCGAAGAAATCCAAAAAATGCGCGAGCTCGGCCGCCTGGCCGCCGAAGCCCTCGACTACATCGGCGATTTCGTCAAGCCTGGCGTTACCACCAACGAGCTCAACCAGCTGGTGCACGATTATCATGTCAACGTGCAAGGCGGCTACCCCGCGCCCCTGCACTACGGCAATCCCCCCTTCCCCAAATCTTGCTGCACCTCCGTAAACCACGTTATCTGCCACGGCATCCCCGACGATAAACCCCTGAAAAACGGCGATATCCTCAATATCGACATCACCATCAAAAAAGACGGCTTCCACGGCGATTCCAGCCGCATGTATGCCGTGGGCACCATCAGCCCGCAGGCGCAGCGCCTGATCGACATCACCCATCAAAGCATGATGGCCGGTATCGAAGCCGTGAAGCCCGGCGCCACCCTTGGCGACATAGGCTATGCCTGCCAGCAAATCGCCGAAAACGCCGGCTATTCCGTGGTGCAGGAATTTTGCGGTCACGGCATCGGCCGCAGCTTCCACGAAGACCCGCAAGTCGTCCACTACGGCAAAAGAGGTACCGGCCCCGTGTTGCAACCCGGCATGATCTTCACCATTGAGCCCATGATCAACCAGGGCAAACGCCACCTGCGCATCCTCGAAGACGGCTGGACCGTGGTGACCAAAGACCGCAAACTCTCCGCCCAATGGGAACACGAAGTGCTCGTTACCGACACCGGCTGCGAAATCCTCACCATCAGCCCCCGCACCGGCCGGCCCTAATCCCGCTCCATCCGGTTTGGCCTGGCCGGGGCAGATTCAGTTTCCAGCCGCGCCAGGCAAACTAACGGCACTGATTTTATTGCCGTAAACACCCGCGCTACCTGATTACCACCGCATTGCCACCGCATTTTCAGGTAGCCTTTTCCCTTCGCCAAGCCCCGCCATGAACCGCACCTACCAAATCTTCTATTCCTTCTACACCGACGATGCCCACATCGACGGCGGCAGCCCCGTTACCGTATCCGCTACCGAGCTGCCCCAATACTTCCGCCGCCTGCAGCAGCACCACGACTTCCTCGGCATCATCGACCGGCACGACAACACCTTCCAAATCCTGCTCGAAGAATTCAGCGGCTTTTACTGGGGCGAAATCCCCGACCCCGTAAAAGTGGGCGCGCACGGCCGCTTCTACAGCGCCGAAGAGATGCTCGAACTGCTGAGCAACCTGCCCGCAGAATTCGTACCGCAAAACTTCGAAGGCCTCAGCTTCGAGCCCTGGCATGAATATTTCGAAGACACCACCTACGGCAAAGAAGCCCAGCTCCTGTTTGAAAGCAGCGGCGACACTGGCGAAATGGTGCGCACCGCCGAAGATATCTGCGAATCCTGCCGCCTCGGCGCCTGGGACAACCTCTGCGACGACGGCCTCGCCCTCCTGCAAAGCGAACTCCCCGCCAGCCCCGCCGCCTACACCGAAATCAACTACCAGCGCCTCTGCCGCAGCCTCGATTGGCTCGAAGACCTCGTGGCCGAAAACGGCGCATTCGACGAAGACAGCATGGACGATTTGTGCGACATGCTGCTCGAACGCATCGTCGATCTCGACAACTACCGCCAGCCAAGGCACTAGGCATAGCCCATCGAAAGGCTACCTGAAAACACATAGGGCGGGGTTTATGCCAGCCAAACCGCGAAAAGGCTACCTGAAAAATGTTTCAGGTAGCCTTTTTGCCTTCCGGCTGCGTAGTGCTGTTTTGTACGGCTTTATCCAAATCTTTGAGCCAGGATAATTTTTCGGCGATTTTGGCTTCGAGGCCGCGTGGCACGGGTTGGTAGAAATCGGGTTCGGACAGGCCTTCGGGCATATAGGTTTCACCGGCGGCGTAGGCGTGCGGTTCGTCGTGGGCGTAGCGGTAGGCGCGGCCGTAGCCGAGCTCTTGCATGAGTTTGGTGGGGGCGTTGCGCAGGTGGGTCGGCACTTCGGCGCTGCCGTGTTGCTTCACGAATTGGCGCATTTGGTTGTAGGCGGTATAGCCGGCGTTGGATTTGGCGGCGGCCGCCAGATAGAGCACGGCTTGGGCGAGGGCGAGCTCGCCTTCGGGGGAGCCGAGGCGTTCGTAGGTGTGGGCAGCCTCGTTGGCGATGGTGAGGGCGCGGGGGTCGGCCAGGCCGATGTCTTCCCAGGCCATGCGGACGATGCGGCGGGCGAGGTAGCGGGGGTCGGCGCCGCCGTCGAGCATGCGGCAGAGCCAGTAGAGGGCGGCGTTGGGGTGGGAGCCGCGCACGGATTTGTGTAGGGCGGAGATCTGGTTGTAGAAGCTTTCGCCGCCTTTGTCGAAACGGCGGATTTGGCTGCCGAGGCTGTCAGCCAGGAAATCGGCGTTAAGCTGGCTGATGCGGCGGGTGGCGGCGGCGCGCAGGAGCTGTTCGAGCAGGTTGAGCAGGCGGCGGGCGTCGCCGTCGGCGGTTTGAATGAGCAGTTTTTGCGCGTCTTCTTCGAGGCTGAAGCTGCGGTATTCGGGCAGGGCGAACACTTTGGCGGCGAGCTGGGCGAGTTCGTCGGCGGAAAGGGCTTGCAATACGTAAACTTGGGCGCGGCTGAGCAGGGCGGGATTCACTTCGAAGGAGGGGTTTTCGGTGGTGGCGCCGATGAAGGTGAGCAGGCCGCTTTCCACATAGGGCAGGAAGGCGTCTTGCTGGGCTTTGTTGAAGCGGTGTACTTCGTCGACAAACAAAATGGTGGTGCAGCCTTGTTGGAGGGCGATTTCGGCTTTGTTGACGGCTTCGCGGATGTCTTTCACGCCGGAAAATACGGCGGATACGGGCAGGAATTGGGCGTTGAAGCTCTGCGCGAGGATGCGGGCGAGGGTGGTTTTGCCCACGCCGGGCGGCCCCCACAGCAGCATGGAGTGCGGCTGCCCGCCTTCCACGGCCACACGCAGGGGCTTGCCCGCGCCGATCAGGTGCTGCTGGCCGACTACGTCGTCGAGGGTGTGCGGGCGCAGGCGTTCGGCCAGGGGGGCGGCGGGGGTTTGGGCGAAGAGGTCGTTGGGCATGGCAGGCTACCTGAAAAGTGGTAAGGCGTTGGGGTGGATTTTATAGCAAATTCTGTGCGGCGGCTTCAGGGGGAGGGGGTGGGATGTGGTATGATGCGGCGCGATGGCTTTCAGGTAGCCTCAAGCGCATCGGCTGCGAATACTGAAAGGCTGCCTGAAAGCTGTGTTTCCGATTTTCTGAAAATAGCCCGGCATGGGCTGTTTTTAACGGTTGACTGATTTTTCCGTATGCGATTCCGTTTTGATTTTGCGGTGCTGTATGCCTTGCTGGCGCTGAATGTGCTGGTGTTTGTGCTGATGCAGCTGCCGGGTTTTGAATTTTTGCAGCTGGCCGGCCCGTTGTGGCCGCTGGAGCATCCGCGCTACCACTCTTGGCAGTGGCTGAGCCATATGTTTTTGCACGCGAATTTCACGCATCTGCTGTTTAATATGGTGGTGTTGTGTTCGTTTGCGCCGATGCTGCTGCTGCGCTTCGGCCAGCGGCGTTTTTTGCTGCTGTATTTGCTGTGCGGCTTGGCCGGGGCGCTGCTTTATACGGGCTGGAACGAATACCTGATTGCCAACGGTGTGCGCAATGTGGCCGAGCAAATCGGGCTGGACGAGGCCACTGTGCGCTCGGCGCTGCTCTCTGGCGGCCTGCCCAATGTGCCCGACGGCTTGGCGATGGCGTTTTATACGCACCTGCTGGGCGCATCGGGCGCGGTGTTCGGCGTGCTGGCGGCGTTTGCGCTGTGCTTCCCGGATGCGCCGCTCACGGTGATGTTTTTGCCGATGCGGATTAAGGCGAAGTATTTGGTGCCGGTGGCGGTGGGGTATGAGCTGTTTGCCCAGTTCGGCGGGGTATCGCTGTTTGGCGACAATATCGCGCATTTGGCGCATGTGGGCGGCGCGGTGTGCGGCGGGCTTTTGGCCTGGTATTGGCTCAGCCGCCGCGATCCGGTGTCGTTTACCGATTTCGGTGCTTCGGATTTCAGGTAGCCTTTTTATACAATTCATTATTCCAACGGTGTTTTTATGAAATACATCAGCACGCGCGGGCAAACCGCGCCCAAATCTTTCAGCGAAGTTTTGCTTATGGGCCTCGCGCCTGATGGCGGCCTGATGCTGCCGGAGCGTTATCCGCAGGTAGATGCAGCCACGTTGCAACGCTGGCGAAATTTGAGCTATGCCGAATTGGCATTTGAAATCATGAGCCTGTTTGTCGACGATATTCCGGCAGCCGATTTGCGCCGCCTGGTGGGCAACACCTACTCCGAAGCCGTGTTCGGCACGCCCGAAATCACCCCGGTGCGCACCCTTGCCGACGGCATCAAAATCCAAGCCCTGTCCAACGGCCCCACACTGGCCTTCAAAGATATGGCCATGCAGTTCCTCGGCTACGCCTTCGAATATGTGCTGGCGCGCGAAGGCAAATGCCTGAACATCATCGGCGCCACCAGCGGCGACACCGGTTCTGCCGCCGAATATGCCCTGCGCGGCAAGGCCGGCATTCATGTGTTTATGCTGTCGCCGCACGGCAAAATGAGCGCCTTCCAGCGGGCGCAAATGTATAGCCTGGCCGATGCCAATATCCACAATATTGCTATCGAAGGCATGTTTGACGACTGTCAAGACATTGTGAAAGCACTGCAAAACGATGCCGCCTTCAAGCAGCAATACAGCATCGGCACGGTGAACTCCATCAACTGGGGGCGCATCGTGGCGCAGGTGGTGTATTACTTTGCCGGCTATTTCCGCGCCACCGAAAGCAACAGCGAAGAAGTGAGTTTCTGCGTGCCCAGCGGCAATTTCGGCAATATTTGTGCCGGGCATATCGCCAAGCAGATGGGTCTGCCCATCCGCCGCCTGATGGTGGCCACCAATGAAAACGATGTGCTGGACGAGTTCTTCCGCACCGGTCGCTACCGCCCGCGCAGTGCCGCTAAAACCTATGTTACCTCCAGCCCGTCGATGGATATTTCCAAAGCTTCTAATTTCGAGCGTTTTGTGTTTGATTTATTGGGGCGAGACAGCGTTCAGGTAGCCTCTTTGTGGCAGCAGGTGGCCTCGGGCGAAGGTTTCGATTTATCCGCCGAACTGCCGCGCATCCGCGATACCTTCGGCTTTGTGTCCGGCTCCGGCCGCCACGCCGACCGCCTAGACACCATCCGCGCCGTACACGCCAGTGACGGCGAATGGCTCGACCCGCACACCGCCGACGGCGTGAAAGTGGCGCGCGAATTGCGCGAGGCCGGCGAAACCGTCGTGTGCCTGGAAACCGCGTTGGCAGCCAAGTTTGCCGAGACCATCAGCGAAGCCGCCGGGCATGAAGTACACCCGCCGCGCCCCACCGCGCTGGCCGGACTGGAAAATTTGCCGCAACACGTTACCGTGCTGCCCAACAGCGCGGCCGCAGTGAAAAGCTTGATTGAGCAGGCCTTGGCTTAATTGGTTGGCATCAATAGGCTAAAAAGGCTACCTGAAAAATTTCAGGTAGCCTTCATATAGTGGATTAACTTTAAACCAGTACGGCGTTGCCTCGCCTTGCCGTACTATCTGTACTGTCTACGGCTTCGTCGCCTTGTCCTGATTTAAATTTAATCCACTATACCATTCGTTGATATCAAACGTTTCAGCCTGCACGGCATTTCGCTGCCGCTTCGGCCACTGCCTGGGTGAGCTGTTGCGGCGATACTTCGCCCAGCAAGGTTTTGCGATAGTTGCCGCAGGCCGGGGCGCGGATTACAGTGAAGGGCAGGGCGCCGGTTGGGTTGCCCAGGCTGTGCATCCAGGCGGTGCTGTCATTGCCGGTGTAGCGCAGAATCGGGTAGCGTACCGGCACGCTTTGCAAAAAGCGGCTCACATCGGCAGGCTTATCCAGCGCCACGCCCGCCATCTCCACGCGCACTCCGCGCCGTTGCCGTTTTTCGGCGGCATACCATTGCGAAAGCGCCGGCATCTCGCGCCGACACGGCACACACCAGGTCGCCCACACGTTCACCACCTGCACCCGCTTCTGCGCGCCGGTATCAAGCGAGGCCGGGCGGTTGTCTGCATGGTTTACCAAATCCGCCGCATACAGCGGAACAGCGGCCAGCAGGGCGGCCAATCCAACACATTTTTTCAAAACAGATTTCCAAATTGTGAAAACAAGGACGTTTATTGTACGATATAGCGGCTTGGAATAGAAACGGCCGATGGCCGATGCGGCTAGTTCTTCCGGCTGGGCGGGCTAGCCTTGCCGTACTTTCTGTACTGTCTGTGGCTGTGTCGTCTGGTTCTGATTTTTGTTCATCCACTATAATGGCATCAGCTATTTTTGCTGACAAGCCGCTGTTTAAATCATCATTTTCCCGCGAGCATCCCCCATGAGCGAAACCGTTTTGCTGTATCACAACCCGAATTGTTCCAAATCCCGCGCCGCTTTGGAGTGGCTGCAACAGCAGCCGGGCGTGGCCGTGCAAACGCTGGATTACCGTGCTAATCCGCCTTCCGAAGCCGATTTGCGTAGGCTGCTGCAACAGCTCGGCAGCTCAGATGTGCGCAGCATCATGCGTACCGGCGATGCGGCCTACGCCGAGCTGGGTTTGGATAAGCCGGAGTTGAGCCAAGACGAGCTGATTGCCGCGCTGCACCAACATCCTGCGTTGCTGCAGCGCCCGATTGCGGTATACCGCCAACGCGCCGCCATCGGCCGGCCGCTGGAAAATATTATTGCCTTGTTCGATTAACTGATTGAGTTATAGTGAATTAAATTTAAACCAGTACAGCGTTGGCTCGCCTTGCCGTACTATTTGTACTGTCTGCGGCTCGCCGCCTTGTCCTGATTTAAATTTAATCCACTATATCATCATATGTGAGACCACCATGCTGGCCATATTCCGCGGTTCCCTGCTGCGCCAAGTTTGGCGGGGCATCAAGCTCTGCCTGCTGGTGTTGCTGGTGCAGGCCGCATGGTGCACTTGGCTGGTGTACAGTTACAGCACGCGCACCGCTTCCCGGCGGGCAGATGCAGCGGTGGTTTTGGGCGCGGCGGCCTGGGGCAAAAATCCTTCGCCCGTGTTCCGCGAGCGCATCAACCACGGCATCACGCTCTACCGCAGCAATCGGGTGGGCAAGCTGATTTTCACCGGCGGCACGCCCAAGGCGGGCTATATGACCGAAGCCGAAGTGGCTCGCCGCTACGCCCGCGGCCACGGCGTACCGAATAAAGACATTCTTTTAGAAACCACTTCGCGCGATACGCAGCAAAATTTGGAAAACACCAAAGCCTTAATGTATAACAACGGTTTGGAAAGCGTAGTTATCATCAGCGACCCCTACCACCTCGCCCGCGCCGCCGCCGTGGCCGATTATGTGGGGCTGGATTACCAAACCGAGCCCACACCCACCAGCCGCTACAGCGGGCAGAACCGCGCTAAATTCATGGCCAGCGAAGTGCTGTCGCTAATGGCCTTCCAGTGGTGGCGGCTGAGCGAAACCGTCGCCGCCTATGGGCGTGATTACCTGCTTTCACGGCAAGCGGGGCAGTAGTGCAACACGCCATTGCCTTGCCGCCATCATTTGCCTGCCGGCGGGAGGCGTAAAGTGGTAACAGTATTTCCCTATTCAGTTCACATTATTTTCAGGTAGCCCTATGTATTTGCTGTTCAAGCTGCTGCATATTTTCTTTATTATTTCGTGGTTTGCCGGCTTGTTTTACCTGCCGCGCATCTATGTGAACCTGGCCATGGTGCCGACAGGCAGCACGGAATACCGCCAGCTTCTGGGCATGGCGCAGCGCCTGTTTAAATTCATGACGCCGCTGGGTATCTGTGCGGTGTTGTTCGGGCTGCTGATTCCGTTTTTCACCGGCTGGTGGGGCCAGGGCTGGGTACACACCAAAATCACGCTGGCCGTTATCCTCGCGGGCTACCATTTCTACTGCTACCGCCTGCTTATCGATTTCCAAGAGCGGCGCAACCGCTATTCGCACCGCTGGTTTCGCGTGTTCAACGAGATCCCGGTGCTGGTGATGGCAGCGGCGTTGTATTTGGTGGTGTATAAGCCGTTTTAGTGTGGATACGGATTTTCAGGTAGCCCCTGAATAGCGGGAGGCTACCTGAAAATATTTAGAGAAATAGAAATGTTTTGCTATTCAGTAGTTGGGTGCTCATGTGTATCGGCAGGGCATGCTGATTGAGGGTATGGGGATTATGGGCTGCTATGCGAATGGTATGGCAGGTATTAAAGCAACAAAGGCTACCTGAAACTGTTTTCAGGTAGCCTTTGTTTCTGGTGTGGGTTGCGAACAGGCTGTTGGAAGATTGCTTTCCAACGGCCTGTGTGTGGTCAGGATTTGCCGGGTTTGGCGTAGAAATCGGGGCTGCCTTCGGGGCGGGTTTTGAAGCGTTTGTGCAGCCAGAAGTATTGTTCGAGCTGTTCGCGCACGCGCTCTTCGATAAAGTCGTTCATGCGCTGTACGTCGGCTTGCACGTCTTCGCTGGGGAAGTTTTCCCAGGCAGGGTAGAAGCGCAGGGTAACGCGGCCGTTGGGCTGGCGGGTGGGGATGGCGGGCACGACTTTGGCTTGGGTAAGGGCGGCGATGCGGGAAAGGCCGGCGATGGTGGCGGTGGGGATGCCGAAGAAGTCGGCGAAGATGGAATCTTTGCGGCCGAAGTCTTGGTCGGGCAGGTAGAGGAAGGGGGCGGGGTCGGCGCGCAGATGCTTGATGATGGCGCGCAGGCCTTCGGTGCGGCCGATGAGGAAGACGTTGTTGTAGCGGTGGCGGCCGCGCAGGATTTGCTGGTCGAGCACGGGATTTTTCTGGTGGGAATACATGCTGGTGAGCGGCACGTCTTGATTGAGCGCATACACGGCAAGCTCGAAGGAGGTGAAGTGGGGATAAAGCAGGATAACTTTATTCCCGGCGGCGAGCTCGTTGTCGAGATGGTGTTTGTCTTGATAGTGGACGAGGGATTTGAGCCGTTCGGCGCTGCCATACCAATAGAGGCCGTATTCGAGGATAAGTTTGGCCATGTGGCGGAAGTGGCGTTTGAGCAGGGTTTTGCGCTGTTTCTCGCTCAATTCGGGGAAGCACAGGCGCAGGTTGATTTCGCCGATGCGGCGGCGGGGGGCGACGGCGTAATAGGCGAGGCTGCCGATGGCGTCGGCCAGCTTTTGGATGGCGGCGAAGGGCAGCAGCTGGATGAGGTAAAGAAAGAAAAAGGCAACTTTCATGGTCGGGTGCAATCGGGCGGATGGCGGGATTATACAGCGGCGGGCTGGTGGAAGGGCTACCTGAAATCGTCTGCCGGCATATTGGCCGGGCAGAAAGCTATTCTGTTTGTTTTCAGGTAGCCTTTATCTGCCTTCATGAATCCAGGCTTTGATCCATATCGGCGGAGGGGCGCACGTTGCCTTGGCCGATCACGCGGGCGGGCACGCCGACGACGGTGCTGTGGGCGGGCACGTCGCTTACCACTACGCTGCCGGCGCCGACTTTGGCGCATTGGTTCACGCGGATGTTACCGAGGATGGAGGCGTTGGCGCCGATCATCACGCCGTCGCTGATTTTGGGGTGGCGGTCGCCGCCTTCCTTGCCGGAGCCGCCGAGGGTTACGCCGTGCAGGATGGAGATGTCGTTGCCCAAAACGGCGGTTTCGCCCACTACAAGGCCGGTGCCGTGATCGACCATGATGCCGTGGCCGAAACGGGCGGCGGGATGGATGTCGATGCCGAACACTTCGGAGGCGCGGTTTTGCAGGAAGTAGGCGAGGGTTTTGCGGCCGTGCTGCCACAGCCAGTTGTTGATGCGGTGGGCCTGCACGGCGTGGAAGCCTTTGTAGTAGAGCAGCGGCAGGTAGTAGGCGTCGCAGGCGGGGTCGCGTTCGTAGTAGGCGATGATGTCGGCCTGCATGGCTTTGGAAATGCGGGTGTCGCTGTCGAGTGCCTGGAAGAAGATTTCGTTGAGCGCGCGGCTGTCCATCACGGGGCTGGCCAGTTTGCTGGAAAGGTGGAAGGCGAGCACGCGGTCGATGCTGCTGTGGCGCAGCACGGTTTGGTGCAGGAAGCTGGCAAGCATGGGCTCGCTTTGGGCGGCTTGGGCGGTTTCGGCCAGGATGGTTTGCCACAGGGTGCGGCTGTCGGCATAGTCGAGGGTGGTCATGTTTTCAGGTAGCCTTTAGGTGTAAGGGCTATAGTTAAAATACTTTACTATCATTAGGATGCTGGCCTAAAGCCCATCCACTCATTTATTTGCAAAAGTTGAATTGAAGCGCATATTGCTTACAAGCAAAATTGGATTCCCGGAGATTTTTATTATTTGTGTTCTGTTCCCCTTTGCGCCTCATGCCGGCGCGGGGCACTTCCTTTCTTTGCTTCGCCAAAGAAAGGAAGCAAAGAAAGGCGACTGCGGGCACAGGTTTGGCTTCGCCAAACTTCCCTCCCTCCGCGCGGTTTTTCGGGCGGGCTCGCAACTTGCGGCTGCGCCGCTTCGAACATGCAAGCCCTTGTTCCCCGAAAAACCACGCTCCGTTCGGCTGCGCCAGCAGAGAATGACTGCATCCCAACCATTTGCGCCCAATATTCTACATTATCGAGTATTGGCAAATTTGTTATGACTTTCAGGTAGCCTTAAAGGCTACCTGAAAGTGCGGACTTCAACAAGTTGAGCCGGTGTTTTGGTGGGACTGAATTGTCGGGTTTATTTGCCGCGCATCAGCTCGAAAAACTCGTCGTTGGTTTTGCTGTCTTTGAGTTTGCCCACCAGGAATTCGGTGGCTTCGAGATCGTCCATCGGGTGGAGGAATTTGCGCAGCAGCCACATGCGTTGCAGGCGGTCGTTGGAAACGAGCATTTCTTCGCGGCGGGTGCCGGATTTGTTGATGTTGATGGCAGGGAACACGCGTTTTTCGGCCATGCGGCGGTCGAGGTGCAGTTCCATGTTGCCGGTGCCTTTGAATTCTTCAAAAATCACGTCGTCCATGCGGCTGCCGGTTTCCACCAGCGCGGTGGCGATGATGGTGAGCGAGCCGCCTTCTTCGATGTTGCGGGCGGCACCGAAGAAGCGTTTGGGGCGGTGCAGGGCGTTGGCGTCCATACCGCCGGTAAGGATTTTGCCGGAGGTGGGGGCAACGGTGTTGTAGGCGCGCGCCAGGCGGGTGATGGAATCGAGCAGGATCACCACGTCTTTTTTGTGCTCTACCATGCGTTTGGCTTTTTCAATCACCATTTCGGCTACCTGAACGTGGCGGGCAGCGGGCTCGTCGAAGGTGGAGGCCACCACTTCGCCGCGTACGGAGCGGGTCATTTCGGTTACTTCTTCGGGACGCTCGTCGATCAGCAGCACAATCAGCACCACTTCGGGATAGTTGGCAGTGATGGCGTGGGCGATGTTTTGCAGCATCACAGTTTTACCGGTTTTGGGCGGCGCCACCAACAGGGCACGCTGACCCATGCCGATGGGGGAAACCAAATCGATGGCGCGGGCGGTGATGTTTTCTTCGGCCTTGATGTCGCGTTCGAGCTTGATCGGACGGGTGGGGAAGAGGGGGGTGAGGTTTTCAAACAGGATTTTGTGTTTGCACACTTCCGGGTCGTCGCCGTTGATTTTGTCGAGGCGCACGAGGGCGAAATAGCGCTCGTTGTCTTTGGGTACGCGCACGCTGCCTTCGATGGTGTCGCCGGTGTGCAGGTTGAAGCGGCGGATTTGGTTGGGGGAAACGTAGATATCGTCGGGGCTGGCCAGATAGGAAGTGTCGGTGCTGCGCAAGAAGCCGAAGCCGTCGGGCAGGATTTCGAGCGTGCCGGAGCAGCTGAAGCTTTCTCCCTGTTTCATCATGTGGCGGACGATGGAAAACACCAAATCTTGTTTGCGTAGGCGGTTGGCGTTTTCAATGCCGTGTTGTTCGGCCATTTCCAAAAGTTTGGAAATATGCTGGGTCTGTAGTTCGGAAACGTGCATAAGATTATGTTTTGTGTTGGATAATGGATAAATTGATTAAATGAACGCGCGGTTCAGATAATGTAATGGGAAAACGGGGATATGTGTGGGGAATGGGTTTGGAAGATTTAAGAGTTTTGGCTGTTGTAAGCCGGAGAATGGGGCTGCGCACCAAAAGTGAGGCGGGCGCAAAACGGCGGCATTCTAGGAGCTTGAGTGTGGATTGTCAAGGAAAGCCACCGCCGGAAGAAGCGGCGGTGGCGGAATGAGGCGGTATTACAGTGAAGCGTTCAAGAAATCGGTGAGCTGGCCTTTGCTCAGGGCGCCCACTTTGGTGGCTACGCGCTGACCGCCGTTGAACACCATCAGGGTGGGGATGCCGCGCACGCCGAATTGGGCGGGGGTTTGCTCGTTTTCGTCGATATTCATCTTCACCACTTGCAGTTTGCCTTGGAACTCTTCAGCAATGTCGTCCAGAATCGGAGCGATCATTTTGCAGGGGCCGCACCAGGGAGCCCAGAAGTCGAGCAATACGGGCAGCTCGGCTTTCAATACGTCTTTTTCGAAGGCGGCATCGGAGGTGTGGATGATTTGGTTGCTCATGTTTTTTCCTTTCAGATAGGGATTTCAGATGGCAGGCAAGATACGGGTTTCGCCGCAAAATAACAAGACCGGCCGTGCATCGGCAATGGTGCTTATAGTTTCCAGCAATGGCCGAAGCAATGTGTATTGAGGCTACCTGAAAATGTGTGGCTGTGGCTTTAACTTCGTTGAAGTTTCGTTTCCGCCCCGTAAAACCTGGCTTGCTTTTGAAATCTGCGTTTCAGGTAGCCTTGCCAACGGGTTACTTCAAAATCACATTTACCAACACTTCTTTCATCAAAAAGCCCATCACGCCCAGGCCGAGCACAAAAAACAGCACGGCCATGCCGAATTTGCTGGCGCCGGATTTTTTGCCTAAGTCCCAAATAATGAAGCCGATGAAGATAACCAGCACGCTGAGGCCGATTTTCATACCCCAGGCGGAAAGTTGGGCTTCGGTCATGATGTTTCCTTTTTAGTGAGGTGGTGTGAAGGGCGCATTATATCGCTAAAGTTTGTGCAAGGCAGCGGGGCGGCAACAGGCTACCTGAAAGATGCGCATCATGCGTTTGCTTTCAATATCTCGCGCCAACGGGCTACCTGAAACTTCACCTGCTCCGGCGCGGTGCCGCCTAGGTGGTTGCGGGCGTTCAGGCTGCCTTCGGGGGTGAGCACTTCATAAACATCGTTTTCAATCAATGTGCTGAAGCCTTGCAGCACGGTGAGCGGCAGGTCGGCGAGGTCGCAGCCTGCTTCGTCGGCATGGCGCACGGCTTGGGCGACGGCTTCGTGGCTGTCGCGGAAGGGCAGGCCTTTTTTGACCAGATAGTCCGCCAAATCGGTGGCGGTGGCGAAGCCTTGCAGCACGGCGGCGCGCATGGCTTCGGGCTTCACGGTGATGCCGCGCATCATGTCGGCGTAAATCCGCAGCGTGTCGATGAGCGTGTCCACCGTGTCAAACAGCGGCTCTTTGTCTTCCTGATTGTCTTTGTTATACGCCAGCGGCTGGGATTTCATCAGCATAATCAAGCCGGTGAGGTGGCCGATGACGCGGCCGGATTTGCCGCGCACGAGTTCGGGCACGTCGGGGTTTTTCTTCTGCGGCATGATGCTGGAACCGGTGCAGAAGCGGTCGGCGATGTCGATGAAGCCGAAGCGGGGCGACATCCACAAAATCAGTTCTTCGGACAGGCGGCTCAAATGCACCATCACCAGCGAGGCAGCGGCGGTGAATTCGATGGCGAAGTCGCGATCGGACACGGCGTCGAGCGAGTTTTGGCAGATTTGTTCGAAGCCCAGCAGCGCGGCGGTGGTTTCGCGGCGGACGGGGAAGGTGGTGCCGGCCAGCGCGGCGGCGCCCAGCGGCATGCGGTTGGTGCGGCGGCGGCAGTCGGCCATGCGTTCGTCGTCGCGGCCGAACATTTCCACATAAGCGAGCAGGTGATGGCCGAAGCTGACGGGCTGGGCGACCTGAAGATGCGTGAAACCTGGCATGACGGTGGCGGCGTTTTGCTCGGCCAAATCGAGCAGGGCAGCCTGCAAGTCTTTAATCAGGCGGCGGATGGCGGTGATTTCGTCGCGCAGCCACAGGCGGATGTCGGTGGCGACTTGGTCGTTGCGGCTGCGGCCGGTGTGCAGGCGTTTGCCGGCATCGCCGATTTTGTCGGTGAGGCGGCGTTCGATGTTCATGTGCACGTCTTCCAAATCGAGCGACCATTGCAGGCTGCCTGCTTCGATTTCGGCTTGAATTTCGGCCATGCCGCGCTGAATATCGGCCAAATCCTGCGCGGAGAGCACGCCGGCTTCGTGCAGCATCTGCGCGTGCGCCAGCGAGCCTTGGATGTCCCAGCGGGCGAGGCGTTGGTCGAAATGGATGGAGCCGGTGTATTGTTTGACGAGTTCGGACACGGGCTCATTGAAGCGGCCGGACCAGGTTTTTTGCTTGCTCATGGGTTTTCCTTCTATTGGTAAAGTAAATTTTTAGGCTGCCAGGTGCCCGGTTAGCCAGTATTTGCCGCTAATGACATTGCCGGTTTGCGGCGCATGTTCCAACATATCGCTTGGGAATACCGCTTGCAGCGTGCCGCCGTGGGTTTCGATCAGGCAGCAGTAGAAATCATTGCCGGATAATTCGTTGCGGCGCGTTTCGGCTGCGCGCACAGTGCCGATAAACCATGCGCTTGCTTTGGCTGGGTTTTCCGCATTATCGGAAGATTGAAACATACCCAACGGGGTGAAGAATGTGCTGCTTAATGGCAGTTCGGGGTCTTGTTGCGCTTCAAATGCGGCTTCATCGGCAAAAATATCAGCCTCTTCGGCAAAGGCACACAGGCGGATTTGGCAGCTGGTGCTTTCTGATTGCTCGGGGAAGCTGGCCAAATCGGGGGTGTCAAACACGAAAGGATAACTGCCGCCCAGCCATTCGCCGTCTTTCCATTCGCTGCCGTTCATCCAGGCCTGAACCGAGCCTGTGCCGTCGCCATAGCCGCTGGGGAATACGGCATCTATGCCTACGGTGTGCAGGCTACCTGAAAAATAGGGTTCGGCGCAGAGCAGGCTGTCGTCGTCTGAAAAACCCAGCCATAATTCCGCGCCGCTGGGATCGGAATACACCATATAGTTGTCGGAAGGCCCGGCTTCGGAAGAGTGCTCTTCAGCATTGTCATCATCTTCTTCGGCAAGTGTGCGCAGGGCCTGGCGGATGAGGTCGCTCAGCTCGTCGTTGCTGTCGATAGCAGGGAAGCCGATAGCGGAATAGTGGCTCATGGGGTGTCCTTGATACGGCAAATGGTAAAAATAGCGTTTCAGGTAGCCTTATCGCGGCGGAGGCTACCTGAAAGCAGTACGGGTATTATAGTCCAATCCGCCAATGGGGCTACCTGAAAACCACCGCCGTTCGCTATATATAGTGGATTAAAATAAGAATGCTACGGCGTTGGCTCGCCTTGCCGTACTAGCTGTACTGTCTGCGGCTCGCCGCCTTGTCCCATTCTTATTTTAATCCACTATAATGCCGCCGTCTTTCCTACATAATCCGCACCATGACCCAATACTATATCGGCCTGATGTCCGGCACCAGCATGGACGGCGTAGATGCCGTGCTGGCGGCTTTTGACGGCACCCAATGGCAGGGCGCGCTCGGCCATTTTGCCGTGCCCTACAGCGATGATTTGCGCCGCTGCCTGCTGGATTTGCAAAACCCCGGTAGCAACGAAATCCACCGCAGCGAAGTGCTCGCGCAAGAGTTGGCCGAGCTTAATGCCCAAGCCGTGCACGGCCTACTGGCGCAGCAAAAGCTTGCCCCGCGCGATATCGCCGCCATCGGTGCGCACGGCCAAACCGTGCGCCATGCTCCCGAACACGGCTACACTGTGCAGCTCATCAACCTTCCGCTCTTGGCCGAGCTCACCGGCATCGACACCGTGGGCGACTTCCGCCGCCGCGACATGGCCGGCGGCGGCCAAGGCGCGCCGCTCGTGCCCGCCTTCCATCAGGCCGTGTTCGGCAGCCCGGAACATGGTCGCGTGGTGCTCAATATCGGAGGTATCGCCAACATCAGCGTATTGCAGCCGCACGCCGATGCCAGCGGTTTCGACACCGGCCCAGGCAATATGTTGGCCGACGCCTATATGCAGCACCATTTCGGCCAAACCTGCGACCGAGACGGTGCCCTTGCCCACAGCGGCTGCGTGATTCCCGAGCTGCTGCAAGCCCTGCTGGCACACCCTTATTTCCACCGCACCCCGCCCAAAAGCACCGGGCGCGATTTGTTTTCCCTCGATTGGCTGCAAGGCTACCTGAAAAACAGCAAAACCGAAGCACAGCCGCCAGCAAACAGCTACGCCTCCGCCAATATCGTGCGCACTCTCAACGCCCTCACAGCGCAGAGCATCGCCGACGCCATTGCCGCCCACGCCCCCGGCGTGCACGAAGTGTTTGCCTGCGGCGGCGGCGTGTTCAATCCCGTGCTGATGGCTGAACTCTCCAGCAGGCTGGCCCTGCTCGGCATCCGCACCGCCACCACCGACGAGCTAAACCTGCCGCCACAATGGGTGGAAGCCGCCGCCTTCGCCTGGCTTGCCGCCTGCCGCGTGTGCCGCGAGCCGGGCAACCCCCACGCCGCCACCGGCGCGAAACAGCCCTATATTCTTGGCGCTTGGCATTGCGCGTGAGTTTGTGATGAGAAGGAAGTTTTGGTGGCAGGTACATCGAAAGGCTTGGTATTCGTTCATTTCGTGCATGCATATGTTTTCAGGTAGCCTGATGGAAACAGGCTACCTGAAAAGAAGGGTAGAGTGAGTGGTAAGCGTAAGCTTATATGGCACATGGAACAAAATATAGCTTGCCGTTAAGCCTAATCTATTCTGAATTCCCATTATGGGAGTGTTCGCCTTCATGCGTAGGCTGTTCGCATGCCTGGCAACATACGGTGCCGGTATCGGCGGGCTCGGTTTGCACGGTGATGTGGCCGATGCCGTGTGTTTGCACCGTTGCCTGCACCTGTTGCGCCAAGGCGGCGGCTTGCGCCACGGTTAGGTCGCCGCGCACGATGATGTGGCAGGACATGGCGTGTTTTTTGCTGGTAATCGTCCAGGCGTGCAAGTCGTGCACGCCAAATATGCCGTTGATTTTCTGAATGTCTTCGGCAATTTTTACCAAATCCGTGCCTTTGGGCGTGCCTTCCATCAGGATGTGCAGGCTGCCTGCCAGCACGCCCCAGCCGCTTTTGCCAATCAGCAGGGCCACCGCCGCGCTGGCGGCCAAGTCCGCCCAGTTCCAGCCGTAAAACTGTATCAGCAGGCCGGCTGCCACTGCGGCAACAGAGCCGAGCAAATCGCCCACCACATGCAAAAACGCGCCGCGCATGTTCAGGTTGTCCTTCTCACCGCGCAGCATATACCAAGCGATAAACAGGTTCACCAAAAGTCCGAGTACGGCTACCGCCAGCATCGCGCCGCCCGCCACGGGCACGGGTTGGAAGGCGCGGATAACGGCTTCGACCAAAATCCATGCGGCCATTACCACCAGCGTGAGGCCGTTGAGTGCGGCGGCCAGGATTTCCACACGCTGATAGCCGTAGCTTTTCTGCGAGTTGGAGGCTTTTTCCGCCCATTTGAAGGCGAACAGGGCGAGGGCGAGCGAGGCGGCATCGGAAAACATATGCCCCGAATCCGACAAGAGTGCGAGGCTGCCGCTGAGCCAGCCAGCCGCCGCTTCCACTAGCATGAAGCCGGCAATCACGGCCAGCGATACGCTCAGGATGCGGGTGTTGGTGCTGTGGGCGTGGGCATGGTTGTGTTCGTGGGTGTGGAAGGACATGGGCACTCCTTGGGCTGGGTTGGGGCTACCTGAAAAATAGGCAGGGTAATAGAGGCGGACATTTATAGTGAATTAAATTTAAACCAGTACAGCGTTGGCTCGCCTTGCCGTACTATTTGTACTGTCTGCTTGTACTGTCTGCGGCTCGCCGCCTTGTCCTGATTTAAATTTAATTCACTATATGCCCACGGACTTGCAGGTAGCCGGAGAAGTATAAACTGTATGGGCAGAGAGACTTTATCTTCTTACTTGTCTGATAGGCTACCTGAAATATCCGGCTGCATAGCGGCTGGCATCTTCAGGTAGCCTTTTGCCAGGCAACGCGGGCGGTTTTCCCGTTTCAAGGCGTGCCGCCGCTCCAGTGGGGCAAATCGGGAATGCGGATGCCGAACAGACCGAGGGCTCGGCCTACGCTGTGGGTGAGCAGTTCGTCTATGCTTTGCGGGCGCAGGTAGAGGGCGGGCGCGGGCGGGAAGATGATGCCGCCCATTTCGGTGATGCGGCGCATATTGTCGAGATGGGCGAGGTTGAGCGGGGTTTCGCGCGCCATCAGCACGAGGCGGCGGCGCTCTTTGAGGGTAACGTCGGCGGCGCGGGTGAGCAGGTTGTCGCCCAGGCCGTGGGCGATGGCGGCGAGGCTGCGCATGGAGCAGGGGGCCACCAGCATCCCGGCGGTTTCAAACGAGCCGCTGGCAATGGCGGCGCCAAGGTTGCGGACGGGGTGCACCACGTCGGCCAGCACGGCAATATCTTCGATGCGGTGTGCGGTTTCGTGTCGGCAGGTGTGCTCCGCGCCTTCGGAAATCACGAGGTGGGTTTCGATATCGGCTGCGTTTTGCAGCAGTTGCAGGGCTTTGTGGCCGTATTGGAAGCCGTCGGCGCCGCTGATGCCGAGGATGAGGCGTTGGGTGGGCATGGGTTTTGTTGGTGGTTGGATTTTGGTTTTCAGGTAGCCTTTGGGATGGGCTACCTGAAAACTTCAGGGATAGGCGGAATAAACTGCCTGTATTAGGGTGTCGTTGGAAAGTGCTTTAGCTTCGCTGAAGTTTGGGCTTTCAGGTAGCCCGGATGGTTCAGGCTACCTGAAACTCACAGCCGCTATCTTCAACCCGCCTTCAGTACGCGCTGGCGGCGGGTTTCGGCCAGCACCATGCCGGTGCTCACGGAAACGTTGAGGCTTTCCACTGTGCCGAGCATGGGGATGGACACCAGTGCGTCGCAGTGTTCGCGGGTGAGGCGGCGCATGCCTTCGCCTTCGTTGCCCATCACCCAGGCCACGGCAGCGGGGATATCGTAGTGGAACAGGTCGGCTTCGCCGCCCATGTCGGTGCCCACTATCCAGATGTCGCGCTCTTTGAGCTCGCGCAGGGTGCGGGCGAGGTTGGTAACGGTGATGTAGGGCACGGTTTCGGCGGCGCCGCAGGCCACTTTGCTCACGGTGGCATTCAAGCCGACGCTGCGGTTTTTCGGCGCAATCACGGCGTGCACGCCCATGGCGTCGGCCACGCGCAGGCAGGCGCCGAGGTTGTGCGGGTCGGTGATGCCGTCGAGGATGAGCAGCAGGGGCGGCTCAGTAAGGTTGTCGAGCACGTCGTCGAGGTGGACGTGGTTGTGCGAAGCGTCGATAAAGCCGGCGATACCTTGGTGGCGCGCGTGGCGGCACAGATTATCGAGGCGGGCGGTTTCCACGAAGTGAACGGGAATATTTTCCTGCGCGGCCTTTTCCAAGGCTTGCTGCATACGGGTATCGTGGCGGCCGGACAGGGCGTAGAGTTCGGTGAAGCTTTTGGGGTTTTGCCACAGGCGGGCGTTGACGGCGTGGAAGCCGTAGATCAGGCGGCGGTTGGACATGGTGTTGGGTTTTCGGGGTAGTGTTGTTGGTAATGGGGTTTACGAGATGGGTTTCAGGTGAATTTCAAATTTCAGGTAGCCTTTCGTTATTCTAGTTCTATCCACCCTTGCGCCTTATGCCGGCGCGGGCACCTACTTTTCTTTGCTTCGTCAAAGAAAAGTAGGCAAAAGAAAGACGACTGCGGGCACAGGTTTGCTGCGCAAACTTCCCTCACTCCACGCGATTTTTCGGGCGGGCTCGCAACTTGCGGCTTTGCCGCTTCAAACATGCAAGCCCTTATTTCCCGAAAAACCGCGCTCCGTTCGGCTGCACCAGCAGGGGTAGCGCAGCATTGCACGTTTGTGGGGAAGGGTTTGTTTTGGAATTTGTATATCGTTAAGGGCTACCTGAAAATTGGGTTTGCCTGAAGCCTAATCCTCTGTATTCGTGGGAGAGATTTGCATCAAGCAGGCGATATTTCTGTCTATCCGGGCTGCGGCAGAGGTTTCAGGCAGCCTCATGCGGCAGCCTTATTCCGGCCACAATTTTTGGAAGGCGCGCACGGTGGCGGCGGGGTTGGGGGCGTGGGTGACGGCGCTGACCACGGCCAGTGAGGACACGCCGGTGGCGAGCACGGCGGGCGCATTTTCCAGCGTGATACCGCCGATGGCCACAGTGGGGGTATTGCCGGCCTGCTGCACGTAGCGGCGCAGTTTGTCTAGCCCTTGCGGCTCGGTGGGCATGGCTTTGGTGTTGGTGGCAAACACGGCGCCGCAGGCCACGTAGCTGGGCTGAACGGCCAAGGCGCGGGCCATTTCGGCTTCGTCGTGTGTGCTCAGCCCCAAGCGGATGCCGGCGCGGGCGAGGGCGGCGAAGTCGGCACTGTCCATGTCTTCTTGGCCGAGGTGCACGCCGTAGGCACCTTCTTCAAGGGCAAGCTGCCAGTGGTCGTTGATGAAAAGTTGGCTGTGCGAGCCGCGGGTGGCGGCGATGGCGCGGCGGATTTCCTGGCGCAGTGCTTCGCCGGTGAGGTGTTTGCTGCGCAGTTGCACGGTGTCCGCGCCAGCCTCGACCATGCGTGCCACCCAATCGGCATCGGGCACTACGGCGTAGAATTTGAGGGGGCGGACGGTAGGGGGAAAGGGTTGCATAGCGGGCTGCCTGCGGGTGGTTGCGGGGTGGCTATTATAGCGCAGCCGACACTGGCCGGGATGGAAAAGGCTACCTGAAAATGGATTGGAGTTTTCAGGTAGCCTTTTATGATGGATGGGAGACGCTAGGCTTTGCCTACTCTTCGCCCAATAATTGTTCGCGGGTGAGCAGGAAGACGCTGCTGCCGCCGTCGCTTTGTTCGGGCCAGAAGAAGGGGAGCTGGGGGAAGGCGGCTTCGAGGGCTTCGCGATTGTGGCCGATTTCCACCAGCAATACGCCGCGCGGATTGAGGAAGCGGGGGGCGTGTTGGAGGATTTGGCGGGTGGCGTCGAGGCCGTCTTCGCCACTGCCGAGTGCCATTTCGGGCTCGTGCAGATATTCGGCGGGCAGGGCGGCAACGCTTTCGGCATTTACATAAGGGGGGTTGGAGATGATGAGGTCGTAAGTGCCGGACAGATTGGCGAAGAGGTCGCTTTGAATCAGGCGGACGCGCTCTTCTAGGCCGTAGTTGGCAACATTGATGGCGGCCACTTCTAAGGCTTCGGGGCTGAGGTCGGCGGCATCGACTTGGGCTTCGGGATAGTGGCAGGCGGCTTGGATGGCGAGGCAGCCGCTGCCGGTGCAGAGGTCGAGCACGCGGCGGATAGAGTGGCTGTCGCCTGTCCACGGGGCGATGGGCTCGCCGAGTTGTTCGTAGATGAAGGAGCGGGGGATAAGCACGCGTTCGTCCACATAAAATTCGAAGTCGCCCTGCCAGGCTTGGCGGGTGAGGTAGGGCATGGGGAGGCGTTCGTTGACGCGGCGTTCGGCCAGGCTGAGCACGGCGTCGATTTCTTCGGGCAGGAGCACGGCATCGAGATAGGGCTCGAGGGTGTCGAGCGGGAGGGAAAGGGTGTGGAGGATGAGGTAGGCGGCTTCGTCGTGGGCGTTGTCGCTGCCGTGGCCGAAGCTGAGGCTGGCCTGGTTGAAGCGGCTGGTGCAAAAGCGCAGGAGGTCGCGCGGGGTGCGGAGGTGTTGGCGGGCTTGGGCAAACATGGTGTTTTGGGGTGTTTATGAAATAGTCAGGGGTGGGATTATAACGGATTGGCGGGTGAGGCTACCTGAAAATTTGGCGGGGCGGTTTGTGGCGGCTATGGAATGGTGTATGATTAATTTGTTGCTTAAACATTGGTTTAAGGAGGAGATGATGTTGGCGAAACTTTTTCAGGTAGCCTTTGCCGGCCTGCTGCTGGTGGGCTGTGCAATGACGCAGCAGCAGCGTGCGGCCTATGAGGCGGCAAGGGAGCGGGAGATGAAGCAGACGGCGGTGGCGCTGGCAGCGCAGTGCGACCGGCGCACGGCTGAGCTGTTGGCTTTGCAGCAGGAGGGTTACTTGGGGGTGGCGGATGCTGAGAAGCCTAAGTTGCAGCGAGAATACCGGCAGCGGATTGCGGAACCGTCTTTTCAGGCTTGTTATCGGATGGCTTGGGAGAATTTGGTGTATCGGCAGCAGCTGGAGATGTTGGAGCGGCGCGAGCGGCGGCGTGAGTTGGAGTGGATGATGTATCGGCCGTATTATCCGCATTGGTGGTAGGATGGATTTTATCAGCTTAGTTATATTCGGTTTCCAATAGATTTTTGGGAGCCGATTTTTTATTGGTAATCATATAATTAATTTATAAGTAAATATTCATTTAATCTAATTAGAAATTGTTTGCATTTTGCTCTGCTGTAAGGATATAATCGGTCAGATATGAATTTTGTAAGGAGCGGCCGGCGATGCTGATTGCTTTTTTGATTATGCTGCGCGAGGGCATCGAGGCGGCTTTGATTGTGGGCATTGTAGCTGGCTTTTTGAAGCAGGGTGGCTATCGGCATATGATGCCGAAAGTGTGGCTCGGTGTGGTGCTGGCGGCGGCAATGTGCCTGTTTGCCGGTTGGTTTATTTATAAGAAAACCGGCGAAATTCCGCAGAAGCAGCAAGAGTTTGTGGTGGGCGTGATCGGCTTGGTGGCCGTGGCGATGCTCACTTATATGGTGCTGTGGATGCAGAAAGCAGCCAAGTCGATAAAGCAGCATTTGCAGCAGTCGGTGAGCGATGCGCTCAACCGCGGCAACGGGCATGGCTGGGCGTTGGTGGGTATGGCCTTTTTGGCAGTGGCGCGCGAAGGTTTGGAGAGCGTGTTTTTCCTGCTGGCGGTGTTCAACCAAAGCCCCACGGCGGCCATGCCGCTGGGCGCGGTGCTCGGGCTGGCCGCTTCGGCTGTGGTGGGCTGGCTGATTTATCAGGGCGGGGTGCGTATCAATTTGGCGCGTTTTTTCCGCTGGACGGGCGTTTTCCTGATTTTTGTGGCCGCCGGCCTTACTTCCGGCGCGTTCCGTGCACTGCATGAGGCGGGCGTGTGGAATGTGTGGCAGGTGAATCCGTTCGATTGGTCTTCGCACACGCCGCTCGATTGGTCGCACGTTTTGCATGAAGACAGCCCGTTGGGCGTGCTGCTCGGCGGCTTCTTCGGCTATACCCATCATCCGGTACTATCTGATTTTATTCTTTATTTCGCTTATCTGATTCCCGTGCTGTTTTTATTTTTGCGTGGCAGCAAGCCGGCTGCCGTATCTTCCCAAACCAGCTAGTTTTTGTATTTGAAAGGTTAAATTATGAAGCAACTGAATCTTACCGCCTTGGCCGTGTTGGCCGCCTTCGGCTTGGCTGCCTGCCAGCCGCCAGCCGCCGAACAGCCTGCTGCACCCGCTTCCGGTGCGTCTGCTGCTTCCGGTGCAGCCGCCACCGCTAATGCCGACGGCAGCTTCAATATTGCAGTAAACGACCACGCCTGCGATCCGATGGAGCTCACCGTGCCCAGCGGCCAGGTGGTGTTCAACATCAAAAACAACAGTACCCGCAAGCTGGAGTGGGAAATCCTCAAGGGCGTGATGGTGGTGGACGAGCGTGAAAACATCGCTCCCAGCCTGAGCGACAAAATGACCGTTACCCTGCTGCCGGGCGAATACGAAATGACCTGTGGCCTGTTGAACAACCCGCGCGGCAAGCTGGTGGTAACCGACAGCGGCTTCAAAGAAGCGGCAGGTGAAGCCAATATGGAAAAACTCGCCCAGCCTTTGGCCGACTATAAAGTTTACGTGCAAAACGAAGCCGCCCAGCTGGTGACCAAAACCACTGCTTTCGTAGAAGCCGTGAAAGCCGGCCGCACCGAAGATGCCAAAGCCATGTTTGCCGACGTACGTACCCACTACGAGCGCATCGAGCCGATTGCCGAATTGTTTAACGAGCTTGATCCCGCTATCGACGCGCGTGCCGACGACTTCAAAGATAAAGAGCAAGACCCGGGCTTCGGCGGCTTCCACCGCATCGAACATGCGCTGTGGACGCTGAACACCACCAAAGGTATGGAGCCGATAGCCGACAAACTCCTGGCCGACGTGCAGAAACTGAAACAGGAAATCGACATCCTCACCTTCCCGCCGAGCAAAGTGGTGGGTGGTGCCGCCGTGTTGATTGAAGAAGTGGCCAACAGCAAAATCAGCGGCGAGGAAGACCGCTACAGCCGCACCGACCTGAGCGACTTCCAAGCCAACATAGAGGGCGCACAGAAAATCATCGAGCTGTTCCGCCCGATGATTGCCGAGAAAGACCAAGCCCTGTTGGATAAAACCGATGCCAACTTCAAACAGGTAACCGACATCCTCGCCAAATACCGCACCGAAAAAGGCTTCCAGCCCTACGACAAACTCACCGATGCCGACCGTAAAAACCTGCAGGCACCGATTAACGCCCTGGCCGAAGATTTGGCCAAACTGCGCGGTATTCTCGGTTTGAACTAAATGCAAGCCATCGTGTTTGATTTAGTTGGATGAAGGATTTTCAGGTAGCCTGTGCTCAGCATAGAGGCTACCTGAAAATTTAATCGCTCATCAAAACAGCGTATATTGCCAAGCAACCCATTCCTACTCCCGGCAGGAGAAAAACATGAGCCACAACGAACACCCCCAATCCCCGTCCAAACGCAATCTCTTCAAAGGCCTCGCCGTTGGCGCCGCCGCCGCCGGGCTGGCTGCCTGCGGCCTGAACAGTAATGGTCAAAGTGCCGAAGGTAGCGCGGCGCAAAACAGCGGCGGCAGCGCCGATCACCATTCCGACCAGAGCTTTCCTTTCTACGGCATCCATCAATCCGGCATCACCACGCCCCACCAACAATTCGCCATCATGGCCGCCTTCGACGTGCTGGCCAAAACCCCCAAAGAGCTCGAACACCTATTCCGCGCCATCACTGCCCGCGCCGATTTCCTTACCAAAGGCGGCGAATTGCAAGATGGCGACCCCAAACTTCCACCGCAGGGCAGCGGCATCCTCGGCAAGGTCATCAAACCAGACGGCCTCACCATCACCCTCAGCGTGGGCAACAGCCTGTTTGACGAACGTTTCGGCCTAGGTCCGCACAAGCCCAAGCACCTGCAGGAAATGAAAGACTTCCCCAACGACAAACTGCAGCGCGAATGGTGCGACGGCGACATCAGTATCCAAATCTGCGCCTTCAGCCCCGAAACCTGCCAAAACGCCCTGCGCGACCTGATCAAAAACACCGCCCAATTCGCCGTTATCCGCTGGAGTATCGACGGATTCTTGCCCAAAGCCGAGCCCGGCGCGTTGGCTGCCCGCAACTTGTTCGGCTTCCGCGACGGTTCCGGCAATCCTGATGTGTCCAAACCAGAAACTGCCGATGCGGTATTGTGGAGCGGCGTGGCTGAAAACAGCAAAGACGAACCGACCTGGGCGAAAAACGGCAGCTATCAGGCTGTGCGCCTTATCCGCCATTTCGTAGAGTTTTGGGATAGAACCCCGCTGCAAGAGCAGCAAACCATTTTCGGCCGCGAAAAATACAGCGGCGCCCCGCTGGGCATGAAAAACGAAGGCGATATTCCCAACTACGCCTCCGATCCCGAAGGCAAAACCCTGCCCACTGACAGCCACATGCGGCTCGCCAATACCCGCGACCCCGAATTCATGAAACGGCATCTGCTCTACCGCCGCCCCTTCGACTATTCGCGCGGCCTCTCCAAAGCCGGCCAGCTTGATGTGGGTCTGATTTTCATCTGCTACCAGGCCAACCTTGACGACGGTTTCATCTTTGTGCAGAAACTGCTCGACTTCGAGCCTTTGGAGGAATACATCAGCCCCTTCGGCGGCGGCTACTTCTTTACCCTGCCCGGCGCGGAGCAGGGCGGTTACCTCGGGCAGAGCCTGCTGGCCAATGTGCTGGCGTGATTGAATGTACGGATGGCTTATCCGCAACACGGTTATTAGCTGAGCCTAGTTTGCAGCGATGCAAGAAAGCGGGTGAGCCGCCCGTACTTCGATATAGCCACTAAATATTTGAGGCTACCTGAAAAACGAAACCCGTCTGCTGGTGCAAACGGGTTTTGTCTTTTTCAGGTAGCCTCAGCTTTGCCGAAGTAATGTTTCATCTAAAGCAAACCAACTTAACTTTCGCTACCGCGTGGGTTTGCCTTGCCATACTTCTGTACTGCATGCGGCTCACCGCCTTGTATTAAAGGTTAATTTGGCTTGCTATATTAGGCAGAAAAGGCTACCTGAAAGTGGAAATCCGTTTTCAGGTAGCCTGTTTGTTTTCAGGTAGCCTCTTTCAAAGTTCAGCCGCTTTTCTTGCGGGTGCGGGGCTTGCGTTTGGCTTTGGGCTGGGCGGCCTGAGTTGGCTGGCTGTTTTTACGGCTGCGGGTTTTCTTAGCCGGAGCAGCGGGGGCTTTGGCCTTGCTTTTGGCAGTAGGTTTGCCGGTCGGGGCTGGGCTGTGGGCTTTCCCTTTTGCTGTGTTGGTTTTCCCTTTGGCGACAGGTTTTTTGCCTTTGCCGGGCAGGCTGCCGCCGCTGATGAGCATGAGGTCGATTTTGCGGGTATCCAAGTCGGCACGGGCTACCTGAACCACAACTTTGTCGCCCATGCTGAAGCGCAAGCCGCTGCGTTCGCCTTCGATGCTCATGGTTTCGGCGCGATAGTTGAAGTAGTCTTCGCCCAGTTCGCTGATGTGGACGAGGCCTTCAATGTGGATGTCGTCGAGGGTAACGAACAGGCCGAAGCCGGCCATGCCGCTAACGGTGCCGCTGAATACTTCGCCCACTTTGTCTTGCATATAGTAGGTTTTGAGCCAGTTTTCCACGTCGCGGCTGGCTTCATCGGCACGACGCTCGCATTGAGAACTGTGGATGCCCAGTGCGCTCCAGTTTTCGGCGGGGTTGTAGCGGCTACCTGAAAGCACGGCTTTGATGGCACGGTGTACCAGGAGGTCGGGATAGCGGCGGATGGGGGAGGTGAAGTGGGTGTAGGCGGGATAGGCGAGGCCGAAGTGGCCGCTGTTATCCGGCTCGTACATGGCCTGCTGCATAGAGCGTAGGAGCATCACTTGAATCAGCTCGCGGTCGGGGCGCTCGGCAGTTTGGGCGAAGAGTGCGGCGTAATCCAGCGGGGTGGGCTGTTCGCCGCCGCCGAGGGTAAGGCCGAGCAGGCCGAGCTGCTCGCGCAGGGTGGCAAGCTTTTCCGGGGTGGGGCCGGAGTGGTTGCGGAATAGGGCGGGATGCTGGTGTTTCAGCAGGAATTCGGCAGCGCACACGTTGGCGGCAAGCATGCATTCTTCGATCAGGCGGTGGGCTTCGTTGCGTACCACGGGCACAATGCGTTTAATTTTGCCCTGCTTGTCGAAAATCATCTCGGTTTCGGTGGTTTCAAACTCCATCGCGCCGCGCTGGTGGCGTTTTTTGAGCAGAATTTGATAGAGTTTGTAGAGGGTATCGATGTGAGGCTTGAGCGGGTTGTCGCTGCCGTTTTCAATCCAATCCCACACTTGGGTGTAGGTGAGGCGGGCGTGGGAGCGCATCACGGCGGGGTAGAAACGGTAGGATTTAAGATTGCCGGCGTAGGTGAACACCATGTCGCACACCATGCACAGGCGGTCTACATCGGGGTTGAGCGAGCAGATGCCGTTGGAGAGGCTTTCGGGCAACATGGGAATCACACGGCGTGGGAAATACACGCTGGTGGCGCGATCCAGCGCGTCGGTGTCGATTGCGTCTTGAGGCTTCACATAGTGGCTCACGTCGGCAATGGCCACCACCAGGCGGAAATTGCGGCCTTGTTTTTCGGCATATACGGCATCGTCAAAATCGCGCGAGCTTTCGCCGTCTATCGTTACCAGTGGTAGGTCGCGCAGGTCTTCACGGCCTTTGAGGTCGGTTTTGCGCACGGCGGAAGGGATTTTTGCGGCGGCTTTTTCGCAGGCGGTGGAGAATTGGTGTGGCAGGTGATGCTGGCGCACAGCAATTTCGATTTCCATGCCGCTGTCGGCATAGTTGCCCAACACTTCCACCACGCTGGCCACGGCGGGGCGGTGCGCGTCGGGGTAGGCATCGATTTGAGCCAGCACCACTTGGCCGGGCTTGGCCTTGCCCACCGAATCGGGTTCGAGCAGGATGCTGTCGGGCAGGCGGCTGTCTTCGGGCGAGAGCATGGCGATGCCGCGCTCTATCATGAGCCGGCCAACAACGGTTTTCTGCGCGCGTTCAATCACATCGAGCACTTGGCCTTCGCGGCGGCCACGCCGATCGGTGCCGGCCGGGCGCACGGTTACCGTGTCGCCGTGCATCAGGCCGCGCATCTGGCGGGCGGGCAGCACGAAGTCGCCCTGGCCGTCGGGCGTGAGCGGCACGGCAAAGCCGAAGCCGTCTTTATGCGCTTCAACGCGGCATTTTACCAGCGCGAGTTTTTCGGCAGCGCACACCATGCCGCGCCGGTTAATCAGGATTTGCCCGTCGCGCGCCATCACAGTCAGGCGGCGTTCGAAAAAGGGCATTTCGTGCTCGGCGATATCGAGCAGGATGGCTAAAGATTCGGTTTTCAGCGGCACGCCCCTGTCTTCCAGCATTTCAGTAATCCATTCGCGGCTGGGCAGGGGGTGTTCGTAGCGTTGTGTTTCCCGCTGTAGATAAGGGTCTTGCAGTCGGAGTGAGGTTTTCTTCTTCATATATAAATTGACAAGTGGAAAATTGGCGCTATAATGCTCGTTTCTTGCATAAAGAGCAATGCACTTTACCGCAAAGTTCGATTAAAGCAAAGCCCAGGTGGCGGAATTGGTAGACGCGCCAGCTTCAGGTGCTGGTATCCTCACGGGTGTGGAAGTTCGAGTCTTCTCCTGGGCACCACAACTTGCTTTAATTGAAACCAAAACGGAAATTGCTTGCCCAGGTGGCGGAATTGGTAGACGCGCCAGCTTCAGGTGCTGGTATCCTCACGGGTGTGGAAGTTCGAGTCTTCTCCTGGGCACCAAAGAATCAATAACATCCCGCATGGTTTGAACCTTGCGGGATTTGTTTTCTGCGTATGGATGAGCCAACAAGCGGAAGGCTACCTGAAAAAGGTGTGTGGGTTTTAAGCAGCTTTTGTAGTGTAGTAGGTAGAAGGCCAGCTAAAAACGGACATAGCCGAGAAGAAGGCTACCTGAATATTTTCAGGTAGCCTTTTGCTTTACAAACTACAAGCAGCAATCAGAATTTCACGCCTTTGTGCAGAGCCACTATGCCGGCGCTCATATTGTGGTAGTCCACGCTGTCGAAGCCGGCATCGAGCATCATTTGTTTGAGGGTTTCCTGGTCGGGATGCATACGGATGGATTCGGCCAGGTATTGATAGCTGTCGGCATCTTTGGCGATGAGTTTGCCCATCAGCGGCAGGAGCTTGAAGGAATAGAGGTCGTAGGCCGGAGCGAGCGGCTTGGACACTTTGGAAAATTCCAGCACCAAGAGTGTGCCGCCGGGTTTGAGCACGCGGTGCATTTCTTTGAGGGCGGCGTCTTTGTGCGTCATGTTGCGCAGGCCGAAGGATACGGAAACGAGGTCGAAATAGTTATCCGGGAAGGGCAGTTTTTCGGCATCGCACACGGCCACGGGCAGGAGCAGGCCTTCGTTGAGCAGGCGGTCGCGGCCCACGCCGAGCATGGAGGAGTTGATGTCGGTGAGCCAGACTTCTCCGTCTTTGCCCACGCGTTTGGCCCAACCGCGCGAGAGGTCGCCTGTGCCGCCGGCAATATCGAGCACTTTGCCGCCTTTGGGCACGCGGGCGGTGGTGAGGGTGAAGTGTTTCCACACGCGGTGCAGGCCGCCGGACATCACGTCGTTCATGATGTCGTATTTTTTTGCGACGGAGTGGAATACTTCGGCTACTTTGGCGGCTTTTTCGCTTTCGTTTACGGTGCGGTAGCCGAAATGGGTTTGCTTGTCGGTCATTGTGGTGCTTTCAGGTAGCCTTTGGGCGGGTTACATCAGGTGTTGGCTGGTGGCGCAGCTTTGCAGGCCGGCCACCAGTTTTTGGAAGATTTCCTGGTTTTGGTCGTTGGGGGACAGGCCGGCGCGAATCAGGTCGCGTTTCCATTTTTCGCGGTCGGTATATTGGGCAGAAGCGGTGTCGTAGGCGCAGTGGCAGAGCTTGGAGGCTTCTGCTTGGCTCAATTGGCGTTTGAAGGCTTGCGGATCGAGCGCGCCTTTGACACAGCCTTCGATAAAGCCGTCTTTGGCTTCTTGCTCGGTGACGTTGCTGGCGGCTTTATTGGCAATAAAGTCACAGCCGGCCAGGAGCAAGAAGCTGAGGACGAACAGGGCGGGTTTGGTGGACATAAAGTGCTTTCAGGTAGCCTGCAGAAGGGTTACAGCTGGCCTTTGGAGAAGCGGTCGATACAGGTGGTCATGGCGGCTTGGATTTTGGCTTCCAGCTCTTTATTGTTTTGGTTCAGGCCGTAGCGGATGAGGTCTTTCTTCCACTCTTCGGAGTTGCTGTAGGTGGAGGCGGCTTGGTCGTAGGTGCAGCCGCACAGTTTGGTGGCCGCTTCGTTGTTGATTGAGCCTTTGGAGGATTCAACGGCAGATTTGGCGCAGTTGGTCACGAATTCGCTACGGGCTTTTTGGTCGTCGATTTGTCCGGCGGCATTGTCGGCAACTTTGTCAGCAACTTTATCGCAGCCGGCCAGCAGTAAAACGGAGGCGGCGATGAGGGCGGGGAGGGTGCGGCTTAATGCGGACATTTCTTTCCTTTCGGGATAGCAAGGGTTTGTTCGGTAGGTTCGCGGGAAGCGCCGGCTGCTTCGAGGCGGCGCAGGTAATCGGGCCACATTGTAGCGTATCCGCTTGCCAATTCATACAGGTAGCCCCAGCTGTAGAGGCCGCTGTCGTGGCCGTCGGAGAAGGTGATTTTGAGGGCGTAGTTGCCGGCAGGCTGCAGGTCGGTGATGCTGATGCCGGCTTTGCCGGTTTGCAGTTTGGCTTGCCCGTGCCCGTGGCCGCGTACTTCGGCGCTGGGGGAATACACGCGCAGGTATTCGGCGGACAGGGTGTATTCGGCATCAGGGTAAACCAAGACGAGGCTTTGGCGGCCGGCTTCCAGACGGATTTGTTGCGGCGGCTGGTGGGGCATGGGGTTCCTTTGCTGTGTGATGAAGGCTACCTGAAAATGGGGGCGGCGGCTAATGCGTATAGCAGGGCGGTGTGGGTTTCGCCGGTGAGCTTGGAAAAGAAGTGCTCTATGGTTTGCCGGTGGCGGAAGCCGCATTTTTCCAGCACTTTTTGCGAGGGGATGTTTTCTTGATAAACGCCGGCCAATAGACGGGTGGGTTCCTGCTTTTCAAAAAAATAGGCAATCATGGCTTGCAGGGCTTCGGTGGCATAGCCGTTGCCCCAGAAGCTTTCGCCCAGCCAATAGCCTATTTCGGCTTCGCCTGCGGCCAGTGGCAAATTGCTGTCGTGTGGGAAGAGGAGGCCGATGCTGCCGATGAGTTGATGGTCGGCCAGACAGATGGCGAAGGAATGGGGCTTAAGCAGGATATGTTCGATAATTTCCCGGCTTTCTGCCACGCTTTTGTGCGGCAGCCAGCCGCACATTGCGCCTATCTTGGGATTTTGGGCTTGCGCGTAGAGCGCCGGAGCGTCGGCGAGCGTCCATGGGCGGAGGATAAGGCGGGCGGTGTGCAGGGTTTCCATTGCTTGCTTTCGGGTTGAGCGGCGCAGAAAGCTGCGGTGTTCATTGTTGTTACACTGAGGCTTCGATTTTCAGGTAGCCTCTGCGGAATTTTAGCAGATTGTCGGGCCGGGCTTGTTATTTGGCTTTTGGGCAGATTGGCGATATATTACCCGCTGCCGTGCAACCGAGCGAAGGATGGCAAATGGGCGAGATAGAATTGTTGGTACACATCATCAGATGGCGCGATGAGTTTTCGGCCGATGTTCGGGTGCTGAAGATTGATGCGGATATTTTTGTGCGCCCGAGTTCGATTAGGATTCTACTCAGCCTGCTGCTGCGGAAAGGCTACCTGAAAAATGACGGTAATGATGAAGTGGTGCTCGAAATGGAGTTAAACCGGGCAACTTTGCAAGGCAGGGTGGATGTGAGCGATTCGCTGGGGCGATATTATTATTTGGAAGAGAGTGAAAAGATTGCAGATGAAGCCTGCCTGACTCCGTTGAAAACGTATATCCAACAGGCTGCTAATGCATTATGCGTTGGCGGCTCATCAAAATAGGAAAAACATGATGCAAACCCAAGCTGTTATCCGACACATCAGCCGCTGGCTGGCCGATTATGCCGTGCGCGCGGGCGCGAAAGGTTTTGTGGTAGGTATTTCCGGCGGGGTGGATTCCGCCGTGGTGTCTGCCCTGTGCGCGCATAGCGGGCTGGACGTGTTGTGCGTGGTGCTGCCTATCCGCCAGCAGGCCGACCAGTTGCAGCGGGCTAACGAACACATCGCCGATTTGCAGCGCCGTTTTATGAATGTGCGCAGCCAAACGTTGGATTTAACGCCAACTTTCGAGCAGTTTGAGCACGGCGTGGCCGACACCGCCGCCGCCAATAAAAACCTGGCCATGGCCAACACCCGCTCCCGCCTGCGCATGGCCGCGCTGTATTACTACGGCCAAATCAACGGCCTGCTGGTGGCGGGTACGGGTAATAAGGTGGAAGATTTCGGCGTGGGCTTTTTCACCAAATACGGCGACGGCGGCGTGGATTTAAGCCCGATCGGCGATTTGCTCAAAACCCAGGTATACGCCCTGGCTGAAGCCTTGGAGGTGCTGCCCGCCATCCGCCAAGCCGCGCCCACCGACGGGCTGTGGGACGAAGAGCGCACCGACGAGCAGCAGATGGGCGCGAGCTATCCCGAGCTGGAATGGGCGATGGCGCAAAGCGAAGCCGGCCGCCGCGCCGAAGAATTTGCCGGCCGAGAACGCGAAGTATTTGAGATTTACCAACGCTTGCATCGCGCCGCGCTGCACAAAATCCAGCCCATCCCCGTGTGCAAAATTCCCGGCGAATTATTTGATGAAAAGGAAAAATGATGAGAGTGCTAACCATGAACCTGCACGCCGTGCGCGCCCGCATTTGGGCTGCCGCCGAAGCGGCAGGCCGCCCTGAGCCCGAACTGATTGCGGTGAGCAAAACCTTCCCCGCCGCCGATGTGCGCCTGTTGTGCCAAAAAAGCGCGCAGCGCGATTTCGGCGAAAACTATCTGCAGGAATTTGAAGAGAAAAGCAGCGAGTTGGCCGATATTCCCGATATCTGCTGGCACATCATCGGCCATATCCAATCCAATAAGAGCCGCATCGCTGCCGAACGCGCCCATTGGGTGCACACCATCGACCGCGAAAAAATCGCCCGCCGCCTGAGCGATCAGCGGCCGGAAACTATGCCGCCGCTGCAAGTGCTGATTGAAGTGAACATTGGCGGCGAAGACGTCAAACACGGCGTGCCGCCGCAAGAGGAAACGCTGCGCGAGCTGGCTTTTCAGGTAGCCTCTTTGCCCCGGCTGAAGCTGCGCGGCCTGATGTGCGTGGCACGGCTGGGCAGCAGTGAAGAAGAGTTGCGCCAGCAGTTTGGCCGCATGAATGAATTGCTGAAATTCCTGCAGGCGCAGGGGCTGGATGTGGACGTGCTCTCCATGGGCATGTCGGACGATTTGGAAACCGCCGTCGCTTGCGGTGCCACCCATGTACGTATCGGCAGCGCCATTTTCGGGCAGCGGAATTATAGCGAATAAAGCTTTCAGCTAGCCTTTTGCCGGTTAGGGTAGGCTACCTGAAAACTGTGCCGTACTGTGTGAAGATTCTGTTTTAACTTCGTTGCAGCTGTGGCTTTCAGGTAGCCTCTAGGCTTCCAAAGCCGGCTTGGAAATTGGAAACATGTTTACCCCGCTTTCTGCAGAACAAATCATGGCCAGGCTGCCCAAGCGCGCAGTTGCGGTTAAGCGTTTGGACAAACTGCCGCCTTTGCCTGCGGCGTATCTGTCTTTTGTGCAGCAATGCGAAAGCGTGGAAATCACGCCCGATATCCGGCTTTGGGATTATCCAACCGCGCTTAACGAAAACCGCCGCCTGGGCAGCGAATATTCGGAAGTGGCCGCTCGATATTGGCTGATCGGCGATGCGGGGCAGGGCGATACCTGGTTTATTGGCAAGGAGAGTGGGAGCATTTTGTTTTATGACCACGATCAAGGCGAATACGATGAAGCCGAGGCGCGGTTTGCCGATATGGGCATCGGTTTTATTCCCTTCCTGCAAACGGCCTTTCTTTTGCAAGAGCTTGAAGGGCTGCTCGATGCGCAACCGGAACTCAGCCAGCCAATACAGGATGCTTTCAAAACCCGGATGGATACCATTGCACCGGGTTTGTATGAGCAATATCCGTTTACATATTGGTAGGCAACAGGCTACCTGAAAAGATGCAGATAGGTTTTCAGGTAGCCTGTCGGCAGGTAGATGAGGCTACCTGAAACTTTCAAACCACCACATAAGGAAACATCATGAGCATCTATTTTCTCGGCGCAGGCAATATGGCCTCTGCCATTATCGCTGGCATGAGCCGCGCCGGCGGTTTCGATATCTATGCCATCGACTACAGTGCCGACAAACTGGCCACGCTTGCGCAGCAATACGGTATCGCCACCGCAGCAGAGCTGCCGCCGCTGAATGATAGCGACGTGCTGGTGTTGGCGGTGAAGCCGCAAGATATGCAGGCGGCGCTGCAAAAGGTGCAAACGGGCGGCGCGCTGGTGTTGTCGATTGCCGCCGGGCTGCCGTGTGCGGCCTTGAGCCGCTGGTTGGGCGGTACGCGCCGTATCGTGCGCATCATGCCGAACACGCCGGCGCAGGTGGGGCAGGGTGTGGCCGGTTTGTTTGCCGACAACGGCGCATCCGCAGCCGACCGCGAATTGGCCGACCGCATTATGCGCGCCAGCGGGCAAACCCTGTGGCTGGATAGTGAGGACGGCCTGCACCGCATCACTGGTATCAGCGGTAGTGGCCCGGCCTATGTGTTCTACCTGCTTGAAGCGCTGCAAAACGCCGCAAGGCAGCAAGGTTTCAATGCGGAAGAAGCGCGACAGCTCAGCTTGGCCACCTTCCAAGGCGCGGTGCGGCTGGCTGAGCAGAGCGGGGAAGAGTTTTCCGATTTGCGGCAAAAAGTTACTTCCAAAGGCGGCACCACTTATGCTGCGCTGCAAAGCTTTGAGGCGCACGGTGTGGCCGAAGCGATTGGCGCGGGCGTGGCTGCTTGCGTGGCACGTTCGCAGGAATTGGCCGAACAGCTGGCGGAATAAGGCGGTATGTTTAATCAATTTGTCGCCCTGCTCGCCGATGCGCTGGCCATGCTCCTGTTGGCGCGCTGCCTGCTGCAATACGGCCGTTTGAACTATATGCATCCGCTGGCGCAGTTTTGCTGCCGCAGCAGCGACTGGCTGGTGAAACCGCTGCGTCGGTTGCTGCCGCCCTTGGGCGGCTTGGACAGCGCCTGTATTTTGGCGGCCTGGCTGCTGTATGTGGTGTTGTATTTGTTGTTGTCGCTCATCAATTTGCCGACGGGGATGTTCGGCTGGCAGATCGCAGCGGCTGATGTGTTGCTTGCTGCGCTCGCCCTTACGCGTTCGGCGGCTTATGTGCTGCTGGGCGGTTTGCTGTGGCGCATGGTGCTTTCCTTATCGCAGGCGTATTCGCCGCTGGTGGCGGTGCTCAACCGTGTGTATGAGCCGCTGTGCCGCCCGTTTGCCTTTTTACGCATCGGCCGCTGGGATTTTTCAGGTAGCCTGTTGGCGCTTTTGCTATGGGGCTGGATTGGCTGGGGCTTGCCGGCAATTATCATGCATTTGAATTTTTTGCTCTTGCCATAAGCTGGCGGCTGTTTTATATTCCGCCTTTTTATAAAAGAAGCAGCCGCTGGCGGGAAGGGGCGGTTGGTAGAATTTCACAAAAAGGGTAACTCATGGCAAAACTAACCGAGCAAGACATCATCAACTGGAAAGGCCCGGAAGAGGAGTATATGAATGCCGATCAGCTGGCTTTCTTCCGTGAGTTGCTGGTTAAGCTGCAAGATGAGCTGATTCAAAAGGCGGCCGACACCACCGGCCATCTGCAAAACCATGAAGCTGCTCCCGATCCGGCCGATCGCGCCACGCAGGAAGAAGAATATGCGCTGGAGTTGCGCACCCGCGACCGTGAGCGCAAATTGCTGAATAAGATTCAGGCTTCGCTGCGTCAGATTGATGAAGGCGAATACGGCTACTGCGTTGATACCGGCGAGCCCATCGGCCTCAAACGCCTGCTTGCCCGACCCACCGCTACTTTGTCGGTGGAAGCGCAAGAGCGGCGCGAACGCATGAAGAAACAGTTTGCGGATTGATGCTTCAAACCAACAGGCCGGCGAGTGGAAATGCCGGCCTGTTTGGATTTTGCAAAAGCATGGTGAAAATTAGTTATCTATATAAATCAGGCGGTAGCAAAAAAATTTTGTTTTTGGGTTTGACAGAATTGAAGAAAGCCGTATAATGCGCGCTTTCTGAATGAACGGCGAATTAGCTCAGCTGGTTAGAGCAGAGGAATCATAATCCTTGTGTCCGGGGTTCGAGTCCCTGATTCGCCACCAAATTTCGGGGGTATAGCTCAGTTGGTAGAGCGCTTGCATGGCATGCAAGAGGTCAGCGGTTCGATCCCGCTTACCTCCACCAAATTTCAAAGAGTCGGCTAAAGCAGCCGGCTCTTTTTGCATTTTCAGGTAGCCTTTGCCGTATGGTGTTGGGTATACACACCTGATGTGGCGGAGGAGAATCAATATTGGTAGCAAACCCTTGCCTGATGCAGCTTCTCTCAAATCCATGTCAAGCAAAAAATCACCTATATAGGTGGTTTTTTATCGTAGGTAAAGGTGGTAAGATAATTACATTAGAACGATAATGACTCTTTTCGCCCCTGCTGTTTTGGAACGATAAGGGTAGGGTGCTTGGAATGCAGTTGATGTTTGAATTTCTAAGTTTTCAGGTAGCCTCAATCCAATCTTGAAACACAAACACACATCCTCATTTGTTGTAAATACAGGAATTACCCAGCAAAAACAAGGAAAAAGTTTTATGGTGCAACAAGCTGGAATCAACTTTGTGGTGGCGCCGGACTACCTGCCTGATCATTTCAGCCATTGGTATCTGCTCAGCAGCCATTTGCAGCGCGAAACCGAACTCTCCATCCATCTACATCTGCCTGCTAATACTGAAGAAATACAAGAGCTGGCCGATGTCAGTAAAATGGACATGCTCTATGCCAATGCCTTTGATGCCGTGGCACTGATTAAAGACAAAGGCTATTTGCCGCTGGTGTGCCTGAAAGATAAATTTGATGAAGCCGTGGTGGCCGTATCCGCTGAATCAGAATATCAAAAAATGGAAGACCTGCCGGCTGATGCGCTGATTAAAACCGGTCCCAATCCCGATATCCGCTGCCTTGGCCTGCGTTTGTTGAAACAGGCCGGGTTGGATGTGGAACAGCTTAAAATCGAAGAAGCCGCTACCTTTCCCCAGGCAGCTTCCGCTCTGATTAGGGGCCAAGCACAGGCCGGCTTTTTTATGGCTGGCACCTATGCCCACATGAGCAAGCGCACGCTTGAGCAGCTGCGTGTTTTGCAGGAAAGCAGTTTTGCCGCCGTCACACATATGGTGGTGTTGCATCCCGATTTCGCCGAGCAGCAAGAAGCCCTGCAGCAGGCATTTGCCGAAATGGCCGACAAACCCACCGGCAAAACCACGCTGGAAACATTGGATTTGCCTGCCGGTTTCGCCACCCTCACCCAAGAAGCCGCCGAACAGATGGTGGCTGATGCCGAAGAAAACGGCAAACAGGATGATTGAGCGCGGCCACTGTTTTATGCTTATATCCTAGAGGCCTTTGCGAACACACCGCAGAGCGGCACTTCGCAAAGGCCTCAAATTTTCAAACGGAAATTGAATGACTATGCCCCAGCCCAGCCCCCATTCCATACTCACTATTATCGGCAAAGACCGCATCGGCATCGTTTACGACGTATCCAAACTCTTGGCCGAGCACCAAATCAACATCCTCAATATCAGCCAGCAGCTCATGGGTGAATATTTCACCATGATTATCCTGATGGACACCAGCCGCTGCCCGCAAAGCCGAGAAAAAATGCTGAGCGTGTTCGCCCAAGCCGGTGAGAAGTTGGGCTTGGATATCCGCATGCAAAACGAGGCCTTGTTCAACGCCATGCACCGGATTTAATTTGTAGGCTACCTGAAAAAGGGAATATCTAGATTCATCCAGCCTGTGCCTTCACTGGCAATGCAGTGATTTGAACAGTCTTGCTATTACCTTCAAACTCAAAAATAGGCAACGATAATGTCTAGACACAAGATTAGCTTTAATGTAGCTGAAGAGAAATCCGCGCGACTAGCGGTATTGATTGATGCCGATAATGCATCTGCACAATCTATTAATGCCATCTTGGAAGAAACCGCCAAATTCGGCGAAGCGGTGGTAAAACGTATCTATGGCAACTTTGTTGGCGATAATGGTAAATGGAAAGCTGTTATTAACGAACATGCCATCAAGCCGATTCAGCAGTTTGCTTATACCACGGGTAAAAATGCTACCGACGGCTTCATGATTATCGATGCAATGGATTTGCTTTATACAGATCGGTTTGATGGTTTTTGCCTCGTATCGAGTGATAGTGATTTTACCGCGCTGGCTATTCGGTTGAAGGAGCAAGGCGTAACAGTTTACGGCTTTGGTAAAAAGCAAACACCGGAAGCTTTTCGTAATGCATGCAGCCAGTTTATCTATGTGGAAAATCTGATGCCGGAAGCTGTGGGAAAAATGGCAAATGCTGAGCAATCCAAAAAAGCAGTATTGGTACAAACCACTTCTCATGTTGCAGATACCACAAACCAAATAACAGAAGAGTTGCCGAAAATACCGCTTCCTTTGGAAACCATACATAAAGTTTTTGAACAGTTTGATGATGAATGGATTACTGCTGCCGCTTTGGGGTCAACTTGGAAACGTTTACAGGTTGATTTTGATCCGCGTACCTATGGTTGCAAAAAACTTACTGATTTAGTAAAGAAATATTCAGAGATATTTGCATACCAGATGCGCAAAAGTGTTGAGGGGACCCATGGAAATATGTATGTCAAACTCAAAATCTAACCCAACAATATAAAGGCTACCTGAAAATGTCCCTTCGCTTTACCGAAATCCTCGAAACCGTCCGCATGGTGGCCGATCAAAACTTCGACGTGCGCACGCTTACCATCGGCATCGACCTGCACGATTGCATTTCGCCCGATATCGATCAGCTAAACCAAAATATCTACGATAAAATCACCCGCGTTGGCAAAAACTTGGTTCAGGTAGCCTGCGAGCTGTCGGCCAAATACGGCGTGCCGATTGTGAACCAGCGCATTTCCGTAACACCCATCGCCCAAATCGCCGCGGCCACGGGGGCGGACAGCTACGTTTCCATCGCGCAAACGCTGGATAAAGCAGCCAAAGCCATCGGCGTGTCGTTTATCGGCGGCTTTTCCGCGCTGGCACAAAAAGGCATGTCACCTTCGGATGAAGTGCTGATCCGTTCCATCCCCGAAGCGATGAAAACCACCGATATCGTGTGCAGCTCGGTCAATATCGGCAGCACCCGCGCCGGCATCAATATGGATGCGGTGAAGCTGATGGGGGAAACCATCAAACGCACAGCAGAAATCACGCCCGAAGGTTTCGGCTGCGCCAAAATCGTCGTGTTTTGCAACGCGGTGGACGACAATCCGTTTATGGCGGGCGCGTTCCACGGCGCGGGCGAAGGCGATGTAATGCTGAACGTGGGCGTATCCGGCCCCGGTGTGGTGCAGGCCGTGTTGGCGGATTGCGATGGCAAGGATTTGACTGAAATTGCCGAAATCGTGAAGAAAACCGCGTTTAAAATCACGCGGGTGGGCGAACTGATCGGGCAGGAAGCGGCACGCCGTCTGAATATTCCGTTCGGCATTTTGGATTTGTCGCTTGCGCCCACGCCCGCCGTCGGCGATTCCGTCGCCCGCATTCTGGAAGCCATGGGCCTGACCGTCTGCGGCACGCACGGCACCACCGCCGCACTCGCACTGTTGAACGACGCCGTGAAAAAAGGCGGCATGATGGCATCGTCCGCCGTGGGCGGCCTGAGCGGCGCGTTCATCCCCGTGTCGGAAGACGAAGGCATGATTGCGGCGGCGGAAAGCGGCGTGCTGACGCTGGACAAACTCGAAGCCATGACCGCCGTATGCTCGGTGGGGCTGGACATGATTGCCGTGCCGGGCAACACCTCAGCCGCCACCATTTCCGGCATCATCGCCGATGAAGCCGCCATCGGCATGATCAACAGTAAAACCACCGCTGTGCGCATTATTCCCGTAACCGGCAAGGGCGTGGGAGAAAGCGTGGAATTCGGCGGGTTGCTGGGCTACGCGCCGATAATGCCGGTGAAGGAAGGAAGCTGCGAAGTGTTTGTGAACCGCGGAGGGCGGATTCCCGCGCCGGTGCAGTCGTTGAAGAATTAAACCAACGGCTAGTTGAAACCTTTTATTTGGTTTTCAGGTAGCCTCAGATATGGATGAAATCATGAGCAGAATTAAACAAGTTTTTCAAAATGCCGATACACATAAAACCTTGGTTGCCTACATCACCGCCGGCGACCCAAACCTTGAAACCACGCTGGAGCTGATGCACAGCCTGGCCGCCAACGGTGCGGACATCATCGAGCTGGGCGTGCCGTTTTCCGACCCGATGTCGGACGGCCCCACCATCCAGCGTGCGGCCGAACGCGCCTTGGCCAACGGAGTTACTCTGAAAGACGTATTGGAAACCGTGCGCCGCTTCCGCCAAAGCAACCAAAGCACGCCTGTGGTGCTGATGGGCTACCTGAATCCGATTCACAAAATGGGCTATGAGCCATTTGCCCGTGCCGCCAAAGAGGCCGGCGTAGACGGCGTACTCACGGTGGATAGCCCGATTGAAACCGTGGCTCCGCTGCATAACGCGCTCAAAGCCGCAGGGCTCGACACCATTTTCCTGGTTGCCCCCACCACCGGCGAGGAGCGGATGGCTGAAATTGCCAAGCTGGCTTCCGGCTTCGTGTATTACGTATCGCTCAAAGGCGTTACCGGCTCGGCCAGCCTGAACACCGCGGAAGTGGCGGAAAAAGTGGCTGTGCTGCGCCGCCATGTGCCGCTGCCGATTTGCGTGGGCTTCGGCATCTCCGATGTCGAGAGCGCGCGGCAAGTCGCCGCTGTGGCCGATGGCGTGGTGATCGGCAGCCGCATTGTGAAAGAAATCGAAGCCAACCCCGGCCGCGAAGTCGAAGCTGCTGTCAAGTTGTTGAAAAGCCTGAAAGAAGCCATCTGAGGCTACCTGAAAATGACGCGGGACGAATTAATCGACTTAGGGCAGCGCATCTTGGTGGAAGAAGACGATGATGTGTTGGACGGTTTGATAGCAGAGTTTGACCGCAACGTGCCCCATCCCGAAGGCAGCAGCCTGTTTTTCTACCCCGAAGGGTGGAACGCCCGCAGCGGTGATCCGGCGGATTACGCGCCCACGGCGGAAGAAGTGGTGGATGCCTGTTTGGCCTACCGCCCGATTTGCCTGTAAAACTGCCGCCCGCAGCCGGGCAAAATCCTTGCGGTCTTTACAAAACTTGCCTAAACCGCCGCTATTGGCTACTATCCCGCCCGGCTGTTGCCCCGAGTGGCAAACCAAACCTAATTAGGAGCAAATGGAGTAAATCATGAGTTGGCTCGATAAAATCCTCCCCCCGAAAATCAAACGCGAAGACAGCGGCAAATCCGGCGTGCCGGAAGGCCTGTGGCGCAAATGCCCGGCCTGCTCTGAAGTGCTGTATGCCTCCGATTTGGAAGAAAACCACCAAGTTTGCCCCAAGTGCAACCACCATAATCCGCTCAGCGCCCGCGAGCGGCTGGATCTGCTGTTAGACGAAGCAGGCCGCGAAGAAATCGGCGCCGAGGTGAAGCCCACCGATATTCTGAAATTCAAAGACAGCAAAAAATACCCCGACCGCCTCAGTGCGGCGCGCAAAGCCACCGGCGAAAACGATGCATTGGTGGTGATGAAAGGCGAAATGGACGGGCTGCCCGTGGTGGTGGCTGCATTTGAATTCCGCTTTATCGGCGGCTCGATGGGCTCGGTGGTGGGCGAACGTTTCGTGCGCGGCGTGCGTGAGGCTGCGGAAAACGGCTGCTCCTTTATCTGCGTGGCCGCTTCCGGTGGGGCGCGGATGCAGGAAGGCCTGAGCTCGCTGATGCAGATGACCAAAACCAGTGCCGTGTTGCACTTGTTGAGCGATAAACAGCTGCCATTTATTTCCGTGCTCACCGACCCGACCATGGGCGGCGTTTCTGCCAGCTTTGCCTTTTTAGGCGACGTGGTGCTGGCCGAGCCGAACGCGCTGGTGGGCTTTGCCGGCCCGCGCGTGATCGAGCAGACCGTGCGCGAAAAGCTGCCCGAAGGATTCCAGCGTGCCGAATTCCTGCTGGAAAAAGGCGCCATCGACCAGATTGTGGACCGCCGTGAAATGAAAGCGCGCATCGCCAAACTTATTCGCCTGCTGCGCAACCAGCCGGTGGCGGCTTAGTTGGGAGAGATATGAAGGGAAACAGGCCGGAGCAATCCGGCCTGTTTTTTGTTTGCTGTTTCAGAATGGCGAGGGGCTACCTGAAAGGGATAAATTGTTTCAGGTAGCCTCTCGCTAGGCTGCCTGCTTTCGCTATAATTCTGAACAGCCTGGCTATGAAAGAACCGCATGAATCACCTGAAATATTTGTTTGGTGTAATTGCCATCCTAATCCTGTCTGTTGTTTCTACGCTGTATCTGTTCCCAGAATGGCTGAAACAGCGCGAAATCCGTGCTGCCGAAGCCGACTTGGCCTTGCTGGCCGCCCCGCCTGCGCCGCCGCCGTCTGTGAAAAATGGTATAGACGCGCTGTGGCTGTTGGAATACCGGACTATCGATGATGCCGAGCGCGCCGATTTGATGCGCCGCTTCGGCCATATCATCCAAGGCGATAGCGATGCTTTTAAGCAGCATCAAGAATTAGCGGCCAAACGCCTGCCGCTGTCTGATGGCGACGCATTGAAACTTACCGGCACGGCCGCGCAATATTTGGTCGGAATCCGCGCACATCTGCCGCAATACCGTGCCGAGGCGGGAAAACAGGCTGAACTGTTTGCCAATGTGGGTAAACTGGCCGATTACGACACCTTCGCCCCGCATGATTGGCCAAATGATGAAGCAGATTTGGGCGAAATACGCCTGCCTCGTTTTGAATTGATCTTCCGCAGCCATGCCGTAGCCGCGCTGGATTGGGCGCAGGGCAGCGAACATGAAGCCTGGCGGCGTGTCTGCCGTAATATCAAAACCGGCCGCAGCCTGCTGCACAGCCGCCCCGGCCTAATTTACCCCATGATTGGTAACGCCGTTATCCTCCGCAATACCGACTTGGCAGTACAAATGCTGTATGAAAAACCTGAATGGGCCAACCGCCTGCCTGCTGAATGCGGCGGCATGTTTGATGTGCTGACCGAACAAGAACAAAGCATCTGCCTGGCAATACAAGACGAATTCCGTTTATTTGCCAACTTACAGCACAAATTGGAAAACGAAGTGCAGCAGATGACACTCAGGCCAATCGTATGGCCCCAGAGTATTGGATACGGCACACAGCCTCGCCATGGCGGCGCCGTATTATGTTGCCTGCTGCAAGCCGGAAGCCGCTGCGATTTTGCAGGCCGACCAGAAAGCGCCATGGCAGCCGTTGTCGGAAAAAACACTGATCGAAAAATGGGCGTGTGTGAGGAATAGCGTTGGTTGTTTGACTTCTGATATCGCGATACCTTCGTTTGGCGAATACGTCTACCGCCTGCAAGATACCGCCATGCATCAGCGCGCTTTCCAAGCAGCCTTGGCCTTATACCTCCTGCCGGTTGACAATCGCCGTGCTGCTTTGGAGAGTATATTGACCGAACATTCTTCCCCATCGCGCAAATTGAGATGGAATGAACAGGAACGGATGATTTATTTTGATGCATACAGCCCAAACAAGGCTCCGGATCCGATTCCGTTGAACTTGGATGCGGGAAGATAGGCTTTGGCTGGTCTGAAAAAAGATAAGCTGCCGGCAGACTAATTTGCCTGTGCTAAGGAAAGTGGCAATAGCTGTGGCACCCTCGATAAATCAAGGCTACCTGAAACAGAAAAACCGTTTCAGGTAGCCTTTTGCTTGGGCTGCCGGTTTATTCCACCGGTTTGAGGGTGGCCAGGACGGTGTCCCAAATGGCGAGGATTTCCTGCTGGCTGCGTTTGGTACCGTCAAAGGTTTCGGTGCCGAAGGGCATCATCACGAGGAGGTGGTCGCTTTCGCGCTCCCACCTAAGCAGGTAGTGGTTGCCGTCCCAGCGGCTGATTTTTTCGTAGCCGGGCATGCCGTTGATGGTGCGCGGGCCTTGTCGGATGGCGCGGGCAGTGAGCGATTGCATCAGGCCTTTCAAGCCTTCGGTGTCGGGATGGTTGCGGCCGTTGGCGATGGAAGCGCCGCGCGGGTTGCGGCCGTGGGAGATGATGATGTAGGTGTCGTCTTGGCCGGCGAAATAAACACGGGAGCTGCCTTTAAAGGGGGTGTCTCCGTTGTCGGCGAAGAAGCCGTCGGGGATGCACACGCCTTGGTGTTTGGGCACTTCGTATGGTTGGCGTTCGCGCAGGCGGGAGGTGAGGTCGCGGCGCATTTCATGCGTTGCTTTGTTGAGCAGTGAGCGTTCCTGTTCACGCCAGTTGTTCGGCTCTGTGCCGCCCGGGGTGGGGATTTTTAATTCGCCGTCGGTGTGGAAACCGCCGTTTGGGCCGAGCTTGACGATGAGCTCGGCATCGTAGCGGATGCCGAGACTGGCACTCAGGCGGCTGCCGTCGAACATGGGGGTTTTGCGGGTGAATTGCAGGAAGGCGCGGCCGGGGATGAGCTCGCGCTCGCCGATATAGCCTTCACCATGGCCGGTACTCCGCTCAAAATAGCGGTTAAATCCGCCTTGCCGCCTTTTGGTGAGGATGACGTTGAGGAAACGCCAATCGTCGACGTAGTGATTGATTTGCCAGTCGTTGTAGCGGTAGCTTTCGGTTTGGCCTTGGTTTCTTGAGCCGTAGCGGCGCTCGGCAGGCAGGCGCATTTGCACGCGGCCGGCGCAGTAGGGCTGGGCAGTCCAATAGGCGGTGTTGATCATGGAGGTGTCGGTGGGCTGGTCGGCGGTGGGCGGGGGCAGGGGGTTACCGGCACAGGCAGCGAGCAGTAGGGCGGCGATGGGGAGGAGGATAGGTGCACGCATGTGGTGTTCCTTTATGTGGGATTAGAGTTTGGGGCTACCTGAAAGTTTCAGGTAGCCTGTCGTTGTGTGTATTCGGTAGTGCCATCTTAAACACAGCAAAAGGCTACCTGAAAATTTCAGGTAGCCTTTATGGGCCATAGATTTATTCGGCTGCCGGGGCGGCAGGGGTTTCTGTGGCGGGCGCAGCCGTTTCCGCTGCGGCTTCGGCAGGCTGTTCGGCAACGGCGGCTTCAACCTCGGCCGCTTGTTGTTCGGCCTGCTTGGCGGCTTGGCGGGCAAGCATTTCCTGCACGGCGGGGTGTTGCTGGGCGATGGCCTGCTCTTCGGGGCTGACTTCGCCTTTGAAGCGGTTGTTCAAATCGAAGCGCTTGCCGCCGCGTGCCAGCGATTTGAGGTAGCGCGGGCGGCGGCAGTGGTTAGAAAGCACGCGGGCGATTAGGGCAGGATCGTATTGGGGCAGGGCGGCAACGAGGTCTTTGTCGATGCCCAAGGCCAGGGGTTTGAAGCGTTTGAATACGTCGTATTTGCCGTAGATGTGGTCGGCAATCAGATCGGTTTGCTTTTTCTTGCTCATGGTCTGCACGGCAGATTTGAGGGCGGCTCCCAAGGCGGTTTCTTGTGTCATGGCAGGTTCTCGGTTAGTGGGATAGTGGGTGGATTGTGGCACAGCTTGGCAGTTTTGGCGAACAATCCTTGCGTTTTTGTCGGTTTGTGCGGCTTTGTCTGGCAATAATTGCTATTTTGGCCTGGAGGCAGGGTTGCTTTCAGGTAGCCTGGAATGGCCTGGCTTTGTGGCGGCAGCTATTTCTTTCATATCGGGCAGCAAACTGCAGGGGCACAGTCAGCACAAGGCAAGAAAGCAGGGTTTGCGCTATTCGGCTTCAGGCAGCTCCATGGCCAGCACGGTTTGGCGCTGGGTTTCACGGAAATCGGCGAGTTTTTGCGCGATGGCGGCATCATGGTTGGCGAGCAGGGCAGCGGCAAAGAGGGCGGCGTTGGCGGCGCCGGCCTCGCCGATGGCAAAGGTGGCCACGGGGATACCTTTGGGCATCTGCACAATAGAGAGCAGGGAGTCTTCGCCGCGCAAATATTTGCTGGGCACAGGCACGCCGAGCACTGGCAGGGTGGTTTTGGCAGCCACCATGCCGGGTAGATGGGCAGCACCGCCGGCACCGGCAATGATGGCCTGCAGGCCGCGCTCGCGGGCGGTTTCGGCGTATTCAAACATCAAGTCGGGCGTGCGGTGGGCGGAAACCACGCGGGTTTCGCAGGCGATGCCGAATTGTTTGAGCACGGCGGCGGCGTGCTGCATCACGGTCCAATCGCTGTTGCTGCCCATGATGATGCCGATTTGGGTCATTTAGTGTTCCTTGTGGTTTGGAGTAAGAGGTTACCTGAAAAATATTGGCCATGGCGCGGCGGCTAAATCAAGCCGTAGGCGCTGAGCTTTTTGCGCAGGGTGTTGCGGTTTAGGCCGAGCACTTGGGCGGCTTTGGATTGGTTGCCTTCGCAATGCGCCATCACGCAGCGCAAAAGAGGCAGTTCTACTTGCTGCAACACCATTTGATACACGTCGTGCGCCGGTTGGCCGTCGAGATCGGTAAAGTATTGCTGCAGGCTGTTTTCGATGCAAGTAGTGATATGGCTGTTCTGACGGAGCATTTTGCTCTCCTTTTATTATTGTGGTGTAAAAATGGGGTGGCAAACCGGCACATGATGTGGCAGCAGGTGCTTCAGGCTTTCCCTTAGTACGGTTTGCAGTGTTTCAGGCCTGCCGCCAGGGGCAGGGCCAGTATTCGTGTTGCTCGGACTGCGCGGCCAAAAAAGCGGCCAGCTCGTTGTATTGCGCTTCGGCACTCTCCAGCGCGTTGAGGCGACGGCGTTCGGCTTCGCCCTCCGGCAGGTCGGCTAGGTACCAGCCAATGTGTTTGCGGGCAATACGCATACCGACCACTTCGCCGTAGAAGCCGTGCATGGCGCGGATATGGCCGAGCAAGGCTTCGGAGGCTACCTGAAAAGGTATCGGCGGCGGCAGGCTGCCGTGCGCGAGGTAGTGCGCCACATCGTGAAACAGCCAAGGCCGGCCTTGGGCGGCGCGGCCGATCATCACGCCGTCGGCGCCGGTTTTGGCCAATACGCGCGCGGCTTTCTGCGGGCTGTCGATATCGCCGTTTACCCACACGGGAATGCTTAGGCGGCGTTTGGCTTCGGCAATCAGGCCGTATTCGGCTTGGCCGCGATACATCTGGGTGCGGGTGCGGCCGTGGATGGCGATGGCGGCAATGCCGGCGTCTTCGGCCATGCGGGCAATGGTGAGGATGTTTTTGTGTTCGTCGTGCCAGCCCAGCCGTGTTTTGAGCGTAACCGGCACATCCAGCGCGCGCACCACGGCATTTAAAATTTCGGCCACCAAGGGCTCATTTTGCAGCAGGGCGCTGCCGGCCTGCACTTGGCACACTTTCTTGGCCGGGCAGCCCATATTGATGTCGATAAGCTGCGCACCCTGCGCCACGTTGTAGCGGGCGGCTTCAGCCATTTGAGCCGGGTTGCTGCCGGCAATCTGCACGGCAATCACCCCGCTTTCGCCGCTGCGGTCGATGCGGTTGAGGGTTTTGCGCGTGTTTTGCAGATCGGGGTTGCTGCTGATCATTTCGCCCACTGTCCAGCCAGCGCCGAATTGCCGTGCCAGCATACGGAACGGTTTATCGGTGATGCCGGCCATCGGTGCGAGCGCCACGGCGGGGGAAACAGTATAGGGGCCGATTTGCATAAAGCTGAACTGCTGTAAATTGGGAATTGTACATTTTTTAGACAAAGCCTCCAAGTGTGGCGGCGGTTGTCGGAACGGGCATGCTTATTTACAATGCGTGCCGTTATTGTTTTTCAGGTAGCCTGCGATTGCGAAGAAGGCTACCTGAAAGTTTCATTTGAATAGCGTGTTACAGAATTAAATAAAGAGATTACGCAATGGGAACAAAAATGAATAAAACCTGTTTGGGCGGACTGTTGCTGGCACTTATGCTGAGTGCCTGTGCGCAGCCGCAGGCACAGGTGCAAACGCCGCCGGCCGGGCAGCCGGCTTGGGCGGAGCAGGTGAGCAAGGCGGCTAATCTGTATCGGGTGGACGACAAACTCTACCGCAGCGAGCAGCCGGTGGCAGAAGATGTGGCGCTGTTGCAATCTTTGAATGTGAAAAGCGTCGTGAATCTGCGCTACTTCAATCGTAGCGGCGACCGCAAAGTATTGGCCGACCGGGGTATCTCGCTGTTCAACCGCCCGTTGCTCACTTGGCGGATTACGCCGCAGCAGGTGGCCGAAACGCTATATTTGATTGAACAGCAGCAGGCTGAAGGGCCGGTGTTGATCCATTGCTACCACGGCGCCGACCGCACCGGCCTGATTGCCGGCATGTACCGCATCATCTACCAGGGCTGGACGGTGGAGCAAGCCAAAAACGAAATGCGCCACGGCCCCTACGGCTTCCACAGCATCTGGCGCAATATCGAGGATTTGTTTACCGAAGAGAACGTGCGCCAAGTGCGGACACATTTGCAGCAGTTGCGTTCGCAGCCTAAATAGCCGAAAAATAAGTTTCCAGGTAGCCTAATATGCGCGCAGCCTATTGCCTTAATGGACGTTTTTAAGTACAATCCGCCGCTTGTCTGTAGTATAGGCAAATTCCCTATACCCGCTTTTTAAAGGAAAAACCATGAAACCTGAAATTCATCCTGACTACCACGAAGTCAATGTTACCTGCTCTTGCGGTAACAAATTCACCACTAAATCTGCCATGAGCAAAACCGAATTCAACATCGAAGTTTGCTCTGAGTGCCACCCGTTCTACACTGGTAAACAGAAGATCGTGGATAGCGCCGGCCGTGTGGACAAATTCAATCAGAAATACGGCAATATGTTCAAACGCTAATTTGCTGCCGTGTTTCCCCGAGGCTGCCGAGAGGCGGCCTTTTGTTTTGCCCGGAATAGGGAGGGATGACAGGAAGCAGATGCCAAGCAGGCTGGATACAATAGAAATGAAAAGTTTTGACTGAAGCAGTTGGAAAATGGCATAGACAGGCCATATTTAGCAGAGTATTGCAGGTTGGCACATAAGATGCTACCTGAAAAACAGCATTAAATTTCTTTGCCACGCCACACCATGAGCCGCGCCGTTTCCATCACCACCTACAATATCCACAAAGGCATGTCGCCGCTAAATCGGCGGCTACAACTGCCGCAAATGGTCGATGCCCTGCAGCATCTCGACACTGACATCCTGTTTTTACAGGAAGTGCAGGGCGTACACCACAAACGGCAGCAGAACGTGCCCGAATTTCCTGCCGAGCCACACGGCGAAGTGATCGGCCGGCAGCTCGCTTTTGCCTGCAGCTACGGCCAAAACGCCACCTATGCCGGCCGCCACCACGGTAACGCCATTCTCAGCCGCCTGCCGCTGCAGATGCACACCAATCTAAACGTATCGGTCAACCGGCTCGAACAACGCGGCGTGCTGCATTGCGAAATTCAGCCGCCCGGCTGGGATAGGTCGCTTATCTGCCTCTGCGTGCACCTCAACCTGCGCGAAACCGACCGCAAACGGCAATATCGCACCATTGCGGATTACATCGAACACCAAATCCCTCCCGATGCCCCGCTGATTCTTGCCGGCGACTTCAACGACTGGCGGCAACGCTCATGCAGTCGTTTTGGCCAGCTGCTCGGCTTAGACGAAGCCTTCGCCGATTTTTCCTCCGGGCGGCCGAAAACCTTCCCCGCAAGGCTGCCCATACTCAGCCTAGACCGTATCTACACTCGCCACCTAACCGTATTAAGCGCAGTAAGCCACCAAGGCCTGCCGTGGCAACAACTCTCCGACCACCTACCACTCTCAGCTGTGGTTGAACCGAAATGGTAGGGATTAATAACAAAAGGATACCTGAAACTATTTCAGGTAGCCTTTGTACATTCCGTACCAATTAAGCCGCAGGTGTTTTGCCTTGTTGGCCTTTGATGATGCTCATCCCGGCGGAGACGAGGCCGCCGATGTCGGCCACGTTGGCGGGCATAATCAGGGTGTTGCCTTCTTTGGCCAGTTTGGCGAAGGCGTCCACGTATTGTTCGGCCACTTTCAGATTAACGGCTTCGTTGCCGCCGGGCTGGTTGATGGCGTCGGCCACCAGACGGATGGCGTCGGCGCTGGCTTGCGCCACCAGTTTCAGGGCTTCGGCTTCACCTTGGGCGCGGTTGATGCGGGCCACTTTTTCGCCTTGCGAGGCGTTGACGGCGGCTTGGGCTTCACCTTCGGATTTTTTGATTTCGGCTTCGCGCTCGCCTGAAGCAAGGTTGATTTGCTCGATTTTCAGGCCTTCGGATTGGGCGATGCGGGCGCGTTTTTCTCGTTCGGCGGTGATTTGCGCCTGCATGGCGCGCAGGATTTCCTGCGGCGGAACGAGGTCTTTGATTTCGTAGCGCAATACTTTCACGCCCCAGGATACGGCGGCTTCATCGAGCGAGGCGACCACGGTGCGGTTGATGTCGTCGCGCTCTTCGAAGGTTTTGTCCAACTCCATGCGGCCGATAACGGAACGCAGGGTGGTTTGGGCGAGCTGGGTGATGGCGGTGATGTAGTTGCTGGAGCCGTAGGAGGCCAGTTTGGCGTCGGTTACTTGAAAGTAGATGATGCCGTCTACGGTGAGCTGGGTGTTGTCGCGGGTGATACACACCTGGCTGGGCACATCCAGCGGAATTTCTTTGAGCAGGTGCTTGTAGGCCACACGGTCGAGGAAGGGGATGAGGAAGTTGAGGCCGGGGTTGAGCACGGCATGGAAGCGGCCGAGCCGCTCCACCACATAGGCTTCCTGCTGCGGCACGACGGTGAAGGCTTTAAAGCCGAATACAACGATAACGGCAAACAGGATTGCCAGGGTAACGATATCCATCAGTTTTCATCCAGAGGTTGCAAAATCAAGATGTTGCCGGATTTTCCGGCGATGCGTGCGGCTTGGCCGGCATGGGCGGGGAAGGGGGCTTCGGCCTGCCAATAAGTGCCGCGATACTGCACGAGCCACAGGCTGCCGGATTGGGGCTGGTGCAGCAGCACGGTGTTGCCGATGTCTAAATCGCCTTCGGCATCGGCAGCGTGGGCGCGGCGGTTGCGCCGGATGCGGTACACAGCGGCGATGCCGGCCGCGGAAAGCAGCACGGCCACCAGCAGCGATACGCCGCTGCCCGCGCCGAGCCAGGCAGCCACGCCTGCGCCGAGCAGGGCGATGCTGACCACCAGCAGGTAGAACGTGCCGCTGAACATTTCGAGAACGAACAGGGCGGCTGCGGCGATAAACCAATACCAATAGTGCATGGGCGGCTCCTTTTTTGTGTGGGCGGGGCTTGAGCTTTGCTGAATCTCTACTTGGGCTATACCAAGACATTTTTTAAGGTAGTTTCAGGTAGCCTTTAGCCTGCCGGATGAGGCTACCTGAAAACGGTCTGCCCAAAGTTTTATTGCATCTGGCCGGGTTTTAACTTTGTTGAAGCAGAGGCGTTGGCTTTGCAGAAACGCTGATTCACTCGTTTCAGGTAGCCTTTGGATGGTAGATGAGGCTACCTGAAAGGTTTCGCTGCACCAAAGTTAAGATTGCGCAGGCCAATCCAGCCTATGCTTGTGCTTCCTGCAAACGCGGCAGGGCGGCAGTGAGGTCGATGCCGGCGGCGGCAGCGGTTTGCACCAGCTGGCGCGGGTCTGCACCTTGGGCGGCCTGCCCCATGGCCCACAAGAAACTGCTGCGGGTGCCGCTGCGGCAGTAGGCAAGGGCGGGCGCGGGGTGCTCGGCCAGGTGTTTGGCAAACTGTGCGGCGGCGGCGGCATCGATTTGCGGCATGAGCATGGGCTGGTGAATAACGTGCCGGATGCCGGCTTCGGCTGCCCAATGGCGGATTTGCTCGAAGCTGGTCTGGCCGGGCTCTTCGCCGTCGGGGCGGTTGCAGATGATGGTTTGCACGCCGGCAGCGGCGGCGGCGAGGATGTCTTGGCGGCTGATTTGCGGCGAAACCAACAGGTCGGGAGCAAGGGCGGGGAAGGGGGCTTGGTTTGACATGGTTTTCCTTGGTTATGAATGGGTGGTTTTGGCTCGGACGAGCTCGATGGATTCTTTGGCAGTGAGGTGGTCGATTTCTAGAACCATCATTTTCACATAATCAAAATGTTTGCCAATATAGGGCAGGAGGCCGTTTTGGCCGGGGGAGTATTTGTGCCCCACGGCTTCGAGCGCGGCCTGTTTTTCGGCGGGGTCGGTGACGGTGCGTACTGTGCCGAACACGATGGCGCTGCGGAAATAGGTGGTGAATTCCTGCGGCACGATGTCGTTGAGATCCACCACGCAGAAGGAAACGTGGTTGTCGCGCGCGAGCAGCTCGTGTTTATGGCCTGCGGGCGCGCCGTGCAGGATGATTTTGCCTTCGTGGTAAACGTAGCTGATCGGCACGGCGTAGGGATAGCCGTTGTCGCCGTGCAGCGCGAGCACGCCGGATTTGCCGCGCTGCAAAATGGCGATGGCTTCTTCGTTGGATAGCTGTTGGTTTGCGTGTTTCATTTCTCTGAAAGACATGATTTTCTCCTCAGTTAGGTTTAGGCCGGCCGGTTTCAGGTAGCCTATTGCCAATAGGGGAATGATACCAAAATCCGCGCCCGAATGCTGGCCCAAAACGGCTTGGAGGCTACCTGAAAATAGAGCGGCGGCAGGGCGCGGCGTTTGGTTTGCAGGCGGCGTGGGCGGCTATATAATGGCAGCTATTTTCCCTGTCTGCTTACCAAGGAGTTTGCCATGCACAAACCGCCGTTTGCCCGCACCGTTTTGCTGGCCTTATTGTCTGTATCCGCCCTGCCTGCGCTGGCAGACAATGCCCAGCGCGTTCATCAGGCCTGTTCGCGTTATTTAGATGAACAGCCGGATTATTATGAATCCCGAAATGCCCGCCTCAGCTTACGCGCCATGCCGCAGGCGGCGGTGAAGAGTGCTGCCCCCGCAGATTTGTCGGCCAATGCCGCACCAATGGCTGAGGCTGCTGTTGGCTCCGTGGCTACTCGCCAAATGGCTTTGCCGCGCCAGAATACCGAGCGCTACGGCCATTATGAGCCCAACCCCGTGCACGCCGTGGCCGAGCAGCCCGTTTCCACCTTCAGCATCGACGTGGACACCGGCAGCTACGCCAACATCCGCCACTTCCTCACTCAAACCGGCCGCCTGCCGCCCGCCGATGCCGTGCGTATTGAAGAAATCATCAACTATTTCGACTACGGCTACGCCAAGCCTACCGACGGCAAACCTTTCGCCGTACACACAGAAACCGTGGATTCCCCCTTCCGCAACGGCGCCAAGCTGATCCGCATCGGCATTCAGGCCAAAGAAGTGGGCCAAGCCGCGCTGCTGCCGGCCAATCTTGTGTTCCTGGTGGACGTGTCCGGCTCCATGTATAGCCGCGACAAACTGCCGATGGTGAAATACACCCTCTGCACCCTTGCGCACCAAACCCGCGCCCAAGACCGCATCACCCTCGTTACCTATGCCGACGGCAACAAAGTCGTGTTGCCGCCCACCCCCGGCAACCAGCGGCAGAAAATCCTCGCCGCGCTCGACAGCCTGAAGGCAGGCGGCTCCACCGCCGGCGAAAATGCCATCCAACAGGCCTACCAGGCCGCCCAGCGCGCCTATATCCGCAATGGCATCAACCGCATCCTGCTCGCCACCGACGGCGATTTCAACGTGGGCATCACCGATTTCAACACCCTGCGCAGCATGGTGGCCGAAAAACGCAAAAGCGGCATTTCGCTCACTACGCTCGGCTTCGGCAGCGGCAACTACAACGAACGGCTGATGGAGCAGCTGGCCGATGCCGGCGACGGCAACTACAGCTACATCGACAGCCCCGAAGAAGCGCAGAAAGTACTGCACCGCCAGCTCTCATCCACGCTCGCCACCGTGGCGCAAGACGTGAAAATCCAAGTGGAATTCAATCCTGCCACCGTGAAGGAATACCGCCTGATCGGCTATGAAAACCGCATGCTTGCCCGCGAAGACTTCAACAACGACCAAGTGGACGCAGGCGACATCGGCGCCGGCCACAACGTTACCGCGCTGTATGAAATCATCCCCGCCGGGCAAACCGGCTGGCTGCCCGAAAGCCGCTACCAGGCCGTCCCCGCCGCCAACGATAAAGCCGGCAGCGAATACGCCTTCATCAACTTGCGCTACAAACTGCCCGGCCAAAGCAACAGCATCCTCATCAACCGCCCGGTGGCCGTGGGCAGCAAACCGCTGGCCCAAGGCAGCAACGCCACCCGCCAGGCCGTGGCCGCAGCCGCCTTCGGCGAACTCCTTCGCGGCGGCAAATACAGCGGCAACTTCGGCTGGCCGCAAACCCTCGAGCTGGCCCGCCGCGCCCAATCTCCCGACCACCACGGTCTGCGCCGCCAGTTTGTGCAGCTGATTGAAAAAGCACAACAGCTGAGCAGCAAGCCGCAGCAATAGCGCGGGAGAATTTTCAGGTAGCTTTTGCTGGATAAAAGGCTACCTGAAAAGATATTCACGAAAAAAATACTATGAAGTTTGCCCGATATTTTGCTCTATCAGTTGTGCTGCTGGGTGGCACGGCAGCCATTGCTGATTCTGGTAATAGTCAAACCCAATATCCAGTAGTGTATCGTGGTCGGCTTATCCAAGGAGATTGCTCGTCTGTAGTCTGCGCCAATATCTATGAGGATTTCAACTACCCTATATTCCGGGAGTACCGCCTGTATAGCAGGCTGTCTGCCGACAATGATGATTTCCTTCCAGCAAACCACCGTCCAATTATTATGCAATTTAAAGATAATTTGGAGCCGCAAGGATTAAGGTTTGAGGGTTATATCAATATTTTTATATTCAACCCAATATAGCCCCTTATTTTTCGTATAGAGGGCTACCTGAAAAAATCCCACTCTATGTTTTCAGGTAGCCTCCACCACTCCAAACAAAGGAACCCCCCATGCCCATTTCCCCCAGCATTTTCAAAGCCTACGATATCCGAGGTATCGTCGGCCAAACCCTCACCGAAGAGACTGCCGAACAAATCGGCCGCGCCATCGCCACGCGTGCTGCCCGGCAAGGCCTGCGGCAGATTGCCGTGGGGCGCGACGGCCGGCTCAGCGGCCCGGCATTGCAGGCTGCGCTGATGCGCGGGCTTACCGCAGGCGGGCTGGAAGTGGCCGATGTGGGCATGGTGGCCACGCCCATGCTGTATTTCGCCGCCGTGCAGCATTGCTCCGGCAGCGGCGTGATGATTACCGGCAGCCACAACCCGCCCGATTACAACGGCTTCAAAATGATGCTCGGCGGCAATACCCTGGCCGGGGAAAGCATTCAAGAGTTGCGCGGTATCATCGAAGCGCAGGATTTTGTTTCAGGTAGCCCGCAAGGCAGCGTGCGCCGTTTGGATGTGGCAGAAGAGTATATTCAACACATCGCCGGCCATATCCGCCTGCAACGGCCGCTGAAAATTGCCGTCGATGCCGGCAACGGCGTGGCCGGAGCGTTTGCCGGGCGGCTGTATCGTGCGCTGGGCTGCGAAGTGGAAGAGCTGTTTTGCGAAGTGGACGGCCATTTCCCCAACCACCATCCCGACCCCGCCAAACCCGCCAATCTGCAAGACCTTATCCGTGCCGTGCAGGCCGGCGCGGCTGAAATCGGCCTGGCTTTCGACGGCGACGGCGACCGTCTTGGCGTGGTTACCCGCAGCGGCAGCATCATCTATCCCGACCGCCAACTGATGCTGTTTGCGCAAGATGTGCTCGCTCGCAACCCCGGCGCGAAAGTGATTTACGACGTGAAATCCACCCGCCTGCTGGCGCCGTGGATTAAGCAGCACGGTGGCAAACCGGTGATGAGCAAAACCGGCCACAGCTTTATCAAAGCCGCCATCAAGCAGCACGGCGCGCTTTTGGCGGGCGAAATGAGCGGGCATGTGTTTTTCAAAGAACGCTGGTTCGGCTTCGACGACGGCCTCTACGCTGGTGCGCGCCTGCTGGAAATCCTTTCAGCCAGCCCTAACCCCAGCGCCGTGCTGGAAGCCTTGCCGGAAGGCGTGTCCACCCCCGAATTGAATATCGCCCTGCCCGAAGGCGCCGATGGCCACGCATTGATTGCCGATTTGGCTCAGGCCGCCCGGTTCGACGGCCTGCAAGAGCTGATTACCATCGACGGCCTGCGCGCCGAATTCGCCGACGGTTTCGGTCTGCTGCGCGCTTCCAACACCACGCCGGTGTTGGTGTTGCGCTTCGAGGGCGACAACCAGGCCGCGCTGGCGCGGATTCAGGTGCAGTTCAAAACCCTGGTGGAACAACACGGCGGCTTGCAGTGGCCGTTGTGAAACCGAGCCGGATAAAGCAAACCGCACCGTGGCAATACGGTGCGGTTTGCTTTTCAGGTAGCCTGATCGCATTCGGCGAAGGCTGGCCAGGATTTGGCAGCATTTAATATTGGATCGTGCCGTTTGCAGTTTGCTGCACGGTGCTGCTGCCCGGGCTGTCGAACACGGGCTCGGGGCTGCCTGCTTTTTCATAGGCAGCAGCACGTGCCATCGCGGGAACGGCCAGGGTTTGTTCATTTTGCTGCAGCGATACTTCCACCACGCGGTAGCCGCTGCCGCCCATGCTGCGGCTGAGGGTGTCGGCGCGTTTGCGGAAGTTCTGCAGGGCTTCGATGGCGAGGCTTTCTTCAATTTGTCGGCGGCTTTCCGGCTTGAGCGAGAAGCCGATGCCGTTGATGGCGGCTTCGTTGCTGCTTTCGGCAATCAGCTTGCCGATGGCTTGGAAATCGCTGCCGGAAACGCGCAAGATGGCGATGTCTTCCCAAGGGTGGGCGCCGTTGTGGTAGCTTTGGTAGGCGTGGCGGCTTTCCAGCTCCACTTCCGCGCCGGAAAGGCGGCGGGTGCGGCTTTGCAGGATGTTTAAGCGGCGCGTGGTTTCGGCGGCGGCCTGGGCTGGATTGGCGTGGGTGGAGGAAACTTTCAGGCGCACGGTCATCCAGTTGTTGGGCACGGTGCGGCTGACGGTTTCGCTGAATTTGAGCAGGTTGTAGTTGAGCGGCTCGGCTATCGCAGGAGCCAGGCTGAGGCCGGCCAGCAGGGCTGGCAGGAGGAGGGCGGTTGTTTTCATAAGCGTTTTCCTGTGGATTTGGGCAGGGTGATTATAGGGAACAGCCATGCCGAAGGCTACCTGAAAACACTTCGGGTTTGCCTGCGCTCAGGTTTTCAGGTAGCCTTGCGCGCCATCTGATCGTGAAAAGGAAATACCGTGATTACTGTGAACACTTTGCGCAAGATGAAGCGCGAGGGCGAGAAAATCGCTATGCTCACCTGCTACGAAGCCAGCTTTGCCGCGCTGATGGATGCGGCGGGAGTGGATATGCTGCTGGTGGGCGATTCGTTGGGCATGACGGTGCAGGGGCAGAAGTCTACCCTGCCGGTGAGCCTGGCCGATATGTGCTACCACACGACGGCGGTGGCGCGCGGCAGCAGCAATGCGCTGATTGTGAGCGATTTGCCGTTTGGTGCCTACCAGCAGAGCAAGGAGCAGGCTTTTGCCGCTGCGGCCGAACTGATGGCGGCAGGGGCGCATATGGTGAAGCTGGAAGGCGGCACCTGGATGGCGGAAACCACCGAGTTTCTACAGCTGCGCGGCATTCCGGTGTGCGCGCACATCGGGCTCACACCGCAGTCGGTGCATGTGTTCGGCGGCTATAAGGTGCAAGGCAAGGGCGATGTGGCGGCACAGGCGCTGCTGAATGATGCGCTGGCGCACGAAAAAGCCGGCGCGGCAGTGGTGCTGATGGAATGCGTGCCTGCCGCTCTGGGCAAACAGATTACCGAAACGCTGGCCTGCCCCACCATCGGCATCGGCGCAGGCGTGGATTGCGACGGGCAGGTGCTGGTGATGCACGATATGCTCGGCGTGTTCCCCGGCCAAACGGCGAAGTTTGTGAAAAACTTCATGCAGGGTCAGGATAGCATTCAGGCGGCGGTGGCGGCTTATGTGCGCGAAGTGAAGGAGAAAACCTATCCCGCGCTGGAGCATACCTTTGCGGCTTGAGGCAGGCTAATGAAGTGAGGCTACCTGAAAGCGCAGCGCCGCTTTTGCCAAGCTATAGTGGATTAAATTTAAATCAGGACAAGGCGGCGAGCCGCAGACAGTACAAATAGTACGGCAAGGCGAGCCAACGCTGTACTGGTTTAAATTTAATTCACTATAAATTCAGATTGCCTTGCCATTGTTTTCAGGAGCCTCACGATTGAACCAAAAGGCTACCTGAAAACCTCGGCTAAATCATTCCCACTACTAATCAATAGAGAAGATAGAGCAACCATGCCGCACCGCACCCCCCGCCGGCAGAAAATCGCCCGGCTTGTGCACGACCACGGCTTTATGTCGGTGGAAGAACTGGCGCGCAGTTTGAACGTGACCCCGCAAACCATCCGCCGCGATATCCATGTTTTGTGCGAACACAACATCCTGCGCCGCTACCACGGCGGCGCCGCGCCCGGCAGCAGCGTGCAAAATGAAGACTACGACACGCGCAAAAACAAGCTGCAAAGCGAAAAAGCCCACATTGCCGACCTGATTGCCGAGCACATCCCCGACAACGTTTCTCTGTTTATGAGCATCGGCACTACCATCGAAGCCGTGGCGCTCGCGCTGGTGAAAAACCATAAAAACCTCTGCATCATCACCAACAATATCCACGTTGCCTCCATCGTGTCCGGCCGGCCGGACTACACCGTCATCATCACCTCCGGCGTGGTGCGGCCGGTGGACGGCGGCATCACCGGCGTGGCCACCATCGATTTCATCAACCAATTCAAAGTGGATTACGCCATCCTCGGCGCTTCCGGCATCGAAGCCGACGGCTCGCTGCTCGATTTCGACTACAAAGAAGTGAGCGTGATGCAGGCCATGATGGCCAACGCCCGCCACTGCTATTTGGCCGTAGACCACAGCAAATTCGGCCGCAACGCCCTGGTGCGCATAGGCGACGTCACCGAATTCCACGCCCTGTTTACCGACGAGCCGCCCAGCGCCGGCCTGTGCAAAAAACTGGACGACGCGGGCGTGCGCTGGCATCTGGCGGCCAAAGAAGAGAAAGAATAGGGCGGCAGGCTACCTGAAAGAGATTCGGCATAAATTTTCAGGTAGCCTTTGATTCAGCCGATGCGGCTACCTGAAAGCCAAACTTGAATAAAGAGAAAATGCCGTGCGATGATTGAAAAAACGGGATTCGTGCGGCAAGAAACTGGCGGCTGCACCTGCTTTGCAGTATATTTTGCCTAATTGATTTTGTTACGGAGAACACACCATGTCGATATTAAAAAGGCCGGAAGAAGTGATTATGGCGGTGCTGGGCGCGCTGTTCGTGGTACTGACTTATGCGGCGGCATCCTATTTCGGCGCGCAGGGGCAAACCGCGCTGCTGGTGGCGGCGCTTACATTGATTGTGCTACTGCCGGCGTTTTTGCTGTGGCAACGCAATCGCGCCGCTTGGCTGTGGCCCTGCCTTATCGGCCTGCTGGCAGCTTGCTGGTGGCCGTATTTCGATGCCCGTGGTGAACAATCGCTGCCGGTGGGCTTGTTGCAGCAGGATGCCGCAGCTGCGGTTTCAGCCCTGCCTTGGTATGCGGGCTGGACGTTTAAGCTGATCTTCGCCGCACTGCCGGTGGTGGTGGGGTATGGCTGGATAGTGTATCGGCGGTATTATCGGAAGAAGAAACCGGTGTAAACATAGCCGGATTGGAATAGGAAAAAGGCTACCTGAAAGTTTTCAGGTAGCCTTTGCTGATTCTGGCAGCTTATTTCAGCGGCTGCATATTCATCACTTCCATCAGGAAGTTGGTGAATGCGGGGTTGGCCGGGCGGTTTTGCATATTGGGCCAACGTTGCTGCCAGCCTTGCAGGGCGTTGCGCACGAAGATTTTAGATTGTTCGGGCGTGATGCGGCCTTGTTGGCTTTGTACGGCGGAACGCAGGTAGACTTCATACATGCTGTCGTCCACGCTGTTGCGGCCAACCAAGTTGATGCGGAAGCGGTTGAGCTGCTGCGCAGCCTGGGTTTTGGTCATGCGGCCTTTGTTGACTTCGTAGCCCAAACGGGTAGCTTCATTACGAATTTTAGCCACGTCGCCCCAGTGGCTGGCGGCCAGGGTATAACGCGGTGAGGCCTGTGTGTTTTGGCGTGTGTTGTTAGGAGAAGAAATAAGGTTACAGCCGCCGAGCAGACCAGCAACGAGGAGGATGGGGATATATTTTTTCATGTTTTGACTTAAGGTAACAGTTCCATTAATGCGGTTAACTATAGGGAAAATCGAGCGGCGGGGCAAGTTTTTGGCGGTTTTCCCGACAAATTTACAACACGCCGGTAGGCTTGAAATACGAAAAAAGCCGCATGGCTGCGGCTTTTGGGCAAGGGATTAGCTTAGGAGGCGAGGTCTTCAAACAGCGGGGTGGAAAGATAGCGTTCACCGTTTGAAGGCAGAACCACCACAATGAGTTTGTCTTTATTTTCCGGTTTTTTCGCCAGCTCCAAGGCAGCCCAGATGGCGGCGCCGGAAGAGATACCCACCAAGAGGCCTTCTTTGGCGGCGGCATCGCGGGCGGTATCGAAGGCGGCTTGGTTGGCCACGGTAATCACGCCGTCGTAGATTTCGGTGTTCAGGGTTTGCGGCACGAAACCGGCACCCAAGCCCTGAATCGGGTGTGGGCCTTTTTCGCCGCCGCTCAATACGGGGGAGGCGGCAGGCTCAACTGCATAGGCCTGCAGCGAGGGTTTGTGTTTTTTCAGCACTTCGCTCACGCCGGTGAGCGTACCACCGGTGCCCACGCCGGAAACGAAAATATCAACTTGGCCGTCGGTGTCGCGCCATACTTCTTCGGCGGTGGTGCGGCGGTGGATTTCGGGGTTGGCGGGGTTGTCGAACTGGCGCGGCATAAAGTATTGGCCGGGGTGAGCGTCTACCAGTGCTTGGGCGCGGGCGATGGCACCGGGCATGCCTTCTGCGCCGGGGGTGAGAATGAGCTCGGCACCGTAAGCACGCAGCAGCATTTTGCGCTCTTTACTCATGGTTTCCGGCATGGTGATGACCAGTTTGTAGCCCAAGGCGGCGCAAACCATGGCCAGGCCGATACCGGTGTTGCCGCTGGTGGCTTCCACAATAATGGTGTCGGGTTTGATTTGGCCGGCTGCTTCGGCGGCGCGGATCATGGAGATGGCGATGCGGTCTTTTACGCTGCTGCCCGGGTTGAAGTATTCCAGCTTGGCGGCTACTTTGCCGGGCAGGCCTTGGGTGAGGCGGTTGAGGTAAACCAGCGGGGTATTGCCGATTAAATCAACAATGTTGTTGGCGATATTGCTCATTAGGTGCTCCTGTGAAGTGTGAATTGGATACGGTGCGCATGATAATGGCAAAGCCGCAGGCAAACAAATAATTTGTTTTTGTATCTTTATATTAAAAAGGCATATGCAATGGCGATATTTAGTATGAAGTTTGGATAAATCATGAGACAAACCCGTCAGAAATCTTTAAAATACGCCGTTTCCTAGCAGTAGATTAACTCTAAAGCGATACACCCATGACCTACGCCAAAATCCTCGGCACCGGCAGCTACCTGCCGGCCAAAACACTCAGCAACCACGACCTCGCCAAAATCGTGGACACCTCGGACGAGTGGATTACCACCCGCACCGGCATCAAAACCCGCCATATCGCCGCCGACAACGAAAAATGCAGCGACTTGGCCGTGGCCGCCGCACGAAACGCGCTGGAAGCCGCAGGGGTGGATGCAGCCGAAATCGATCTGATTGTCGTGGCTACCTCCACGCCCGATATGCAGTTCCCCGCCACTGCTACCATCGTGCAGCAGAAGCTCGGTATCAGCGGCTGCCCCGCGTTCGATGTGCAGGCCGTGTGTGCCGGCTTTATGTATGCCATCACCACCGCCAACGCCTACATCAAAAGCGGTATGGCTAAAAAAGCTTTAGTCATCGGCGCCGACGTGTTCAGCCGCATCATGGACTGGACCGACCGCCGCACCTGCGTGCTGTTCGGCGACGGTGCCGGCGCCGTGGTGCTCGGCGCATCCGACGAGCCAGGCATCCTGCACAGCAAACTTTTGGCCGACGGCAACTACGGCTACTTGTTGCAAACCCCAGGCTGGATTGCCAACGGCGTCGTTTGCGGCACGCCGTTTTTGCAGATGGATGGCCCCGGCGTATTCAAATTCGCCGTGAAAGCGCTGGCCAAAGTGGCTGAAGACGTGATTGCCGAAGCCGGTCTCACCCCCGAGCAAATCGATTGGTTGGTACCGCATCAAGCCAACTACCGCATTCTGGAAAGCACTGCCAAACACCTCAAGCTCGGTATGGGAAAAGTGGTGCTTACCGTGCAGGATCACGGCAACACTTCCGCCGCCTCCATCCCCCTCGCCCTCGATTGGGGCGTACGCCACGGCAGCATCCAGCGCGGCCATACCCTGCTTTTAGAAGGCATCGGCGGCGGCTTCGCCTGGGGCGCGGTGCTGGTGAAATATTAAGCTTGCAGCTGCCTGTTAGGCACTAAGAAAGGCTACCTGAAAGTTTCAGGTAGCCTTTTGGTTTTCAAACAACGCTTCCACAGGCTGTCTGAGTATAAAGTGCGACGCTATAGGTGCGTCGGCAGACAAGGCCGTGCGGCTTTGTAGTAAAATCTGCCGCTTTGTTTTCAGGTAGCCTTTACCATGATGAAGATCATGCGTCGCCCGTTTCCCTGTTTACACTCAATATTGTGCTTACGCTGTATTTGTTTGCATTAAACCTGTTTTCCAATCATGGAATGGTGGAAATTCAAGCAGCGGTGTGGCCTGCATTGGTGCTGCTGGCGCTGGGTTGGCTGCTGGCATTAGTGCACCGCTGGCCATTCAAATTATTTGGGGCTGAACCTGCTGGCGGGTTCGGTGGCGGTGTTTGCCAAAAGCCAATACCGCATCTTGATTACTGAAGATATTTTGCTCAGCGCGCTCATCAGAGAAAATGATTTGACGGCAGAAATGATTTCGGTAAAGTCGGTGTGCTTTGTGCTGGTGTTCGGCTTGCTACCGGTGCTGCTGTTGTGGCGGCAGCGCATTCGGCAGGTGGGCTGGCGCCGGCATTTGGCCTGCTGCGGCCTGGCTTCGCTTGCGGCATTGCTGGCGGTGTTCGGTCTGTTTCAATATAAGGGCTACCACTTCCGCGGCAAAGGCAGCATCCGCGACAGCCGCTTTATGGGCGATGTGCTGCGCTTTTCCCCTTTGGATGTGTATTACAATGGCCAGCGGGCGCGCAAATCTGTTCGGGATATGAAGCGCAATTATGCCGGGGTGGAACGGATGCCGCAGAAATACCGTTATCTCGATCAAAAAGACGATTTGCTGATGGTGTTCGTGATTGGCGAAAGCACGCGTGCGACCGTTTTTCGCTCAACGGTTACCCGCGCAACACCAATCCGCAGCTTGCCGCCATTCCCAATCTTTACAGCTTTAAAAATGCCCAATCTTGCGACACGCTGACTGTAAATTCGCTCAACTGCCTTTCTTCGCCCATGTTGAAAAGCAGCCCCGACCGCACCCCGCGCCAATCCTCGTTTGGCGAGGTGTTCCGCTCATTGGGCTATCGCAGCGAAATCTATTCGCTGCAAACGCTATCCGGGTTTTACAGTTATATGGGCTACGACAGGCTGGTGAGCAAATACCAAATTGTGGCCGAGCAGCAATCCGGTGCCTGGGATGCGGCGTTGTTGCCTTATATGCGGCAATCGGTGGCGCAGTATCGCGGCGGCAAAATGCTGTTGGTGCTGCACACCTTGGGTTCGCATCAAACTTATGCCGACCGCATTCCGCCGCACCACCGCGTGTTCACTCCCTATTGCACCAACCCCGATGTATCGCATTGCAGCAAGGCCGAATTAGACAATGCCTACGATAATACGGTACTGGGCGTGGACGAACTGCTGGCGGAAACCATCAAATCGCTGTCCGATAAGCGGGCGTTGCTGATTTATGTGTCCGACCACGGCGAATCGTTGGATGAAAACGGCGATTATTTCCACGGCAAGCCAGTTAATATCGCGCCCAAAGAGCAGTTTTCCATTCCGTTTGTGGTGTGGTTTTCCGAAAGCTATCGGCAAAGCCCCGAGGGCAAAGTGCTGGCTGAACGGGTGGCGCAAGCTGTTAAGGATGGGCGCGCGGTATCGCACGACAATATCTTCCACGCTGTTTTAGGCTGCGCCGGCATCACCTCGCCAGATGGCGGTATCGATCCGCATCTGGATATTTGTGCTGCCGATACCGGCAACTAATCCCAACTTTTTGCCCACAGCGATTAAGGCTACCTGAAAACGGATTTTTAGGTAGCCTTTGTGTATTTTGAAGAAATCCATGCGTCCGCTATAATCAGTTATCCCAGAGCCCAACCGGAGGAAACCACCATGAAAGTCAGCACTTCCGCCATCCAAAACGGCGCATTCGCCGACCGCTTCGGCAAACGCGGCAGCCAATTCAGCCCCAACGGCATGCCCACTTATTCCATCCCGTTTGAAATCAGCGAGGCCCCGCCCGAAACCCAGTCTTTCGCCGTGGTGTTGGAAGACAAAGATGCCATTACCGCCAGCGGCTTCGTGTGGGTGCACTGGCTGATTGCCGACCTCACCCGCACTTCCGTGCCGGAAAACGACAGCCAAACGGCTCAAGATTATGTGCAGGGCGCCAACAGCTGGGCCAGCGTGCTGGGACAGCTCGATTTGGAAGAAGCCTCCGCTTACGGCGGCATGGCTCCGCCCAACTGCCGCCACCGCTACGAATTGTTCGTGTATGCGCTCGACACCAAGCTCAACCTACCGCAGGGTTTCCGCTACAACGACCTGCACTTCGCCATGCGCGGGCATATCCTAGCCGAAGCTTATGCAGTGGGCACTTATGATGTGTGAGATGAAGCGGTAAACAAAGGCTACCTGAAAACGCAACGCAGTTGCTGCGAAGCTAAAATTTTCAGGTAGCCTTTTGTATGTCTGTGTGTGCGAAGCGTGTTTCCACCGGTTCAGGTAGCCTATAAGCAATATGGCAGGCTACCTGAAAACTATATGCCGGATTCATTTGGTTTGGGCTGCAGCATTGCTTTGCCTGTCCTTTTGCCAAAGTAGTTTTGCATCGACTAAATTTTCATATTTTCAGGTAGCCCAAGCGATGCGGAGGCACAGGCTCTCGGGTATAATCCAGCCCGCTTTGCCGACTGAATTTTTCGAGGAGGAGACATGTTCCAATCTTTTAAAACCGCAGTGGCGGGGGCACAGATTTTGTTTGTGGCCTTCGGCGCCATGGTGCTGGTGCCGCTGCTCACAGGGTTGAACCCGGCGATGGCGCTGTTGGGCGCGGGCATCGGTACGCTGCTGTTTCAAGCGCTGACCGGCCGCAAGGTGCCGATTTTTCTGGGTTCGTCGTTTGCGTTTATCGCGCCGATTATCTATGCCATGCAGGAATGGGGCATGGGCGGCACGATGTTCGGGCTGTTCGCGGCGGGCTTTATGTATTTTGTGTTTGCCGCGCTGATTAAGTATTTCGGGCTGCCAATGGTTAGCCGATTGCTGCCGCCGGTGGTGATCGGGCCGGTGATTATGGTGATCGGGCTTTCGGTGGCGGTGGTGGCCGGCAATATGGCGATGGGCCGGGCCGGTGGTAATCAGGTGTTGGATTACACCCATTCGCTGCTGCTTTCCGGCTTCACCTTTGCGGTGACCGTGATGGTGGCGGTATTCGGCAGCAAGATGATGAAGCTGGTGCCGATTTTAATCGGGGTGGCGGCCGGCTATTTGATGGCCTTGGCCATGGGTATGGTGGATACCGCGCCGATTGCGGCCGCGCCGTGGTTTGCCGTGCCGCATTTCCATTCGCCGCAGGTAAATTGGCAGGCCGCGCTGTTTATGTTGCCGGTGGCGATTGCCCCGGCGATTGAGCATATCGGCGGCATCATGGCCATCGGCAAGGTAACCGGTAAAGATTATGCCGCCGAGCCGGGGCTGCACCGAACGCTGGCCGGCGACGGCCTGGGCGTGTGCGTGGCCGGTTTGATCGGCGGCCCGCCGGTAACCACTTACGGCGAGGTAACGGGCGCGGTGATGCTCACCAAAAACAGCAATCCGGCCATCATGACTTGGGCGGCCATCTTCGCCATCTGCATGGCGTTTTTCGGAAAATTCAATGCTTTCCTGGCTTCGATTCCGCTGCCGGTGATGGGCGGGGTGATGATTCTGCTGTTCGGCACGATTGCTTCGCTGGGGCTGAAAACGCTGATCGATGCGCAAGTAAACCTGATGCAGCCGAAAAACCTGGTGATTGTGAGCTCGGTACTCACCGTGGGCGTGGGCGGCATGGAAATGAAGCTGGGTAGTTTCAGCTTTGCCGGCGTGGGCTTGTGCGCGCTGCTGGCGATTCTGCTGAGCCTGCTGTTGCCCGATGTGCGGCACGACGATTAACCCGTTTGAGGCTACCTGAAAACGGAGTCTCCGAAGGAGGCGGAGTTTCTGCGAAGCTAAAACGCCGCTTCCGCAAGCGCAAGCTTTCAGGTAGCCTGCCAACCAATCCAAACAACAATGAATAATAAACCAAACAAATGGCTGTGGCTCTTGGTGTTGCTCGGCATCGCCGCCTATTTCCACTTTGCCGAACAGCCAAAATCCAAGCCGGAGCAGGGCGCGGCACAGCCGCAAACCGCCGTAGTCGAGCAGGCGCGCACACCACACCGAAACGCTACCCAACCCTCTGCCAAGACGGCAGCAGATGGCGCCGAACTGATTGCCCAAGCCTTTGCCGAGCAGCGCAGCGATGTGCAGGTGAGCGGCAGCGGCAAAGTGCACCGCACTCTGCCCGACGACACCCAAGGCTCGCGCCACCAGCGTTTCATCATGAAACTCTCCAACGGCCAAACCGTATTGGTGGCACACAATATCGACCTTGCGCCGCGCATTCCGCGTTTGCAGCGCGGCGACACGGTGGGCTTTTCCGGCGAATACGAATACAACGCCCAAGGCGGGGTGATCCACTGGACGCACCACGACCCGGCCGGCCGGCATGCGGATGGCTGGTTGGAGCATAATGGCCAGCGGTATCAGTAGCGGCATATCACAGGCTACCTGAAAACAGCGGGAGGCAGCTTTCAGGTAGCCCGATAAGCAAACCGTCAGACTAATTAGAAAGGAAAAATCATGCGGGATTTTCGTAAACTAAATTTCAATAGTCAGATAGGTGAAGAGATCAAACAAGTTTTCCGCTCTGCTGTGTTGGAAGACGAGGTGTTTGATGAAGACGGCATCAATGTGGAGCTGGCGGCGCCGTGGCGGCGGATAGCGGCAGCAGCATTGAACCTATTGATGATGCTGGTGATTACTGCCGGTGCCGGCTTTCTTGTCAGCTCGATTGGTGGCCTGTTGGGAAGCAATTTTGGCAACCCTGCGCTCATCGGCTACGGCACGATGCTTGCCTATGTGGTCGGGCAGGCCATGTTGATGGTCAATAGCGGGCAGAGCATGGGCAAACGCATTATGGGTATCCGGGTGATTAGCGAAGACGGCAGCGAGCCCAGCCTGGTGCAATACCTTCTGTTGCGCGAAGCCGCCATCTTGCTACCGCTGGCCATCTTGCTGAAATTCCTCCCGCTTATCGGCGGTATGCTCTCCTTGGTGGTGGCCGCGGCCTGCATCCTGATGATGTTTATGGAAGACGGCAACCGCCGCACCGGGCAGGATATGCTGGCCAAAACCTTGGTTATCCGCGATTAAGTACCAAAGGCTACCTGAAAATGTATGACGTAAACACCCACGACGTGCGCCGCTTTTTTGCCGACGTATGGCGGCAACGCCTTGCCCCGCTGCAACTGGACAGACTCCAGCAAAAAGCCCTGCGCATCATCGAAGCCCACCCCGAATACCACCATTATCTCGATAATATCGAACGCTATCTCGACCACAACTGGACGCCGGAGCAGGGCGAAACCAATCCTTTCCTGCATCTGTCGCTGCACCTTTCGATACAGGAGCAGAGTGATATCGACCAACCGCCCGGCATCCGCGCCATCCACCACGAGCTGCAAGGTCGCTATGCCGGAGACTGGGTGCGTGCCGAACACGATATGATGGATGCGCTGGCCGAAACCATTTGGAGCGCGCAACGCAACGGGCAGGGGCTGGATGTAAACCTCTACATGACCCGCCTGCGCCAACTGGTCGGCTTGGGGCAGGAAGACCAGGCCCGCCTTAATCCGCACGAAGTAGCAAAGATGGAAACGGGGCAGTAGTCAAACTGGAGTAGTAAAGCGAAAGGCTACCTGAAAGTGCCGAAAGGTTTTCAGGTAGCCTTTTTAAAATTGAAGCGCTTGATAGCCGCATGGCGGATGAAGATATTGCTGTTAAACTTTCAGGTAGCCTCTGTGTTGCGGCAAGAGGCTACCTGAAATTTTTAATGGATTGGTATTAAAGCAAAAAGATTGTAGCTAGCCCGAGGAAAATCAGGAAGCCGCCGGAGTCGGTAACGGCGGTAATCAGTACCGAGCTGCCCAGTGCCGGATCGCGGCCGAGTTTGTCCATGATTACCGGAATCAGCACGCCCACGGTGGCGGCGAGCAGCAGATTTAGCGTCATGGCGGCTACCATCACCAGGCCGATGCCGATGTTTTTATACAGCAGCCAGGCCACCACGCCCATCACGCCGCCCCAAATTACACCGTTGATCAGCGCCACCCCCACTTCTTTGCGCAACAGGTGCAGAGCCTGGCTACCTGAAAGCTGCCCCATGGCCATGGCACGCACAATCATGGTGATGGTTTGGTTGCCGGAGTTACCGCCGATGCCGGCCACAATCGGCATTAGCGCGGCCAGGGCGACAATTTGGGCAATGCTGCCTTCGAATGCGCCAATCACACGGCTGGCGAGGAAGGCAGTGCAGAGGTTGATGGCCAGCCACATCCAGCGGTTTTTCACGGAATCAAGCACGGGAGCGAACAGGTCTTCGTCTTCCTGCAAACCGGCCATGTTCAACATATCGGCTTCGGTTTCTTCGCGAATCACGTCCACCATTTCGTCCACGGTCAGGCGGCCGATGAGTTTGCCATCGGCATCGGTCACGGGCGCGGTTACCAAGTCGTAACGCTCAAATGCCTGCGCGGCTTCTTCGGTGTTGTCTTCGGGGCGGAAGCGCACAATGTCGCGCGCCATGATGTGCTCCACGATTTCGTCGGGGTCTGCCACAAGGAGCTTGCGGATGGGCAGCACGCCTTGCAAGACGTCGTTTTCGTCGACCACAAAGATTTTGTCGGTGTGGTCAGGCAGGCTCTCGAAGCGACGTAGGTAGCGCATCACCACTTCGCAGGTAACATCGGCACGGATGCTCACCAGCTCGAAGTCCATGATGGCGCCCACTTGGTCGTCGGCAAACGACATGGAGGCCTGTACTTTGGCGCGTTCGTCTTCATCCAATGATTGCAGGGCTTCGGCCACGACTTGGCGCGGCAGGTCGTCGGCCAGCTCGGCCAAGTCGTCCACGTCCATGTCTTCCACGGCGGCCAGGATTTCCTGCCGCTCCATGTTTTCAATCAGAGATTCGCGAACCGCATCAGATACTTCAAGCAGAATGGTGCCGTCGCTCTCCGGCTCCACCAATTTCCACACCAATAAGCGCGATTGCAGCGGCAGCGATTCAAGCACGGCGGCAATATCGGCTGGGTGTAGCTCGTGCAGAATTTCGATGAGTTCGGCCAGGCAGCTGTTGAGATAGGGATTATCCAGCACGCTGTCGGGCCGGATGGTGTTGGACACGGGCAGCAGGGCATCGGCCAATTCGTGAATACGGCCGGTATCGATCTGCGGTTGTTCGGAAGAGGGCAGTAGGGTAGGCATGCGCACTCCTTACCGTGCATCACGGTAATGGCGCACGGGAGAAATCAGGAAGAATAAATAAGGGAAAACAAAATCGGATGGGAACCGGAAGGATCCATAAGTTTGGCGCCCCAATCTGGCATCAATAGCAATCCGATATATTCTACACGGTTTTACTCCGAGGCGACAAACTGCTTTCAGGTAGCCTACAGCAGAGAAATCATGGCTATATCCATATATTTTATACGGCTAAACTTAGTATATTGATTTAAATCAAAACTCTGTGGAGAGGTACGAGTCTTACTTGCAATATTTTAATATCGAAAATTATTATCATTATAATATAATGATAATATTGTGCTTTTTAGCCTGTTTATTTTGAATGCGAAAAAAAATTTGGTTACAATACGGGTTGGTTTTACCTGCATTTTTATGTCTATTTCAGAGTGCAAACCATGTTGGCTAACTATTTTCCCGTTTTTGTCTTTATTTTGGTCGGTCTGATTGCCGGCGTGCTGTTTATCCTGCTCGGTACGCTGCTGGGCTCCAAACGCCACTATGCCGAAAAAGACCAGCCGTTCGAGTGCGGCTTCGAGGCGTTTGAAAACGCGCGCATGAAGTTTGACGTGCGTTATTACTTGGTGGCGATTTTGTTCATCCTATTTGATTTGGAAGTGGCGTTTATGATTCCGTGGGCAGTGGTGTTCAAAGATTTGCTGGCTCAGTCGGGGCAGTTTGCCTTCTGGTCGATGTTTGTCTTCATCGTCGTGCTCGGTGTGGGTTTTGTATACGAGTGGAAAAAAGGAGCGCTGGAATGGGAGTAGAAGGCATTCTGAACAAGGGGTTCATTACCGCCAGCGCGGATACCGTGCTCAACTATGTGCGCACCGGCTCGCTGTGGCCGGTAACTTTCGGTTTGGCCTGTTGCGCAGTAGAGATGATGCATGCCGGTATGGCGCGTTACGACCTCGACCGCTTCGGCATTATTTTCCGTCCGTCGCCACGCCAATCCGACTTGATGATTGTGGCCGGTACGCTGACCAATAAAATGGCACCCGCCCTGCGTCGCGTGTACGACCAGATGGCTGAGCCGCGCTGGGTATTGTCGATGGGTTCGTGCGCCAACGGCGGCGGTTATTACCATTATTCCTATTCCGTGGTGCGCGGTTGTGACCGTGTGGTGCCGGTAGACGTGTATGTGCCCGGCTGCCCGCCGACTGCCGAAGCCTTGATTTACGGCCTGATTCAGCTTCAGGGCAAAATCAAGCGCACTTACACCATTGCCCGCAACTAGGAGCGTACCATGCACCCGAAAGATTTATACAGCGCGGCACAGCGCATCTTGGAAGGCAAGGCGGATAAAGTATTGTTGGCTTTGGATGAAGTAACTGTCGAATGTCGCCCTGAACACTATCTCGATATTATGCAAACCCTGCGCGACCACGAAGAAATGCACTTTGAGCTCTTGGTGGATTTGTGCGGTGTCGATTACAGTACTTATAAAAACGAACCTTGGTCCGGTAAACGCTTTGCCGTGGTCAGCCAGCTGTTATCTGTGAAGAATAATCAGCGCATCCGCGTGCGCGTGTGGGCGGAAAACGACGATTTCCCGTTGGTTCAATCCGTTATCAATATTTACAACAGTGCCGACTGGTACGAACGCGAAGCCTTTGATATGTACGGCATCGTTTTCGAAAACCACCCCGACCTGCGCCGCATCCTTACCGACTACGGCTTTGTCGGCCACCCCTTCCGCAAAGATTTCCCTATTTCCGGCTATGTTGAAATGCGTTACGACGAAACTGAGAAACGCGTTATCTATCAGCCTGTAACCATCGAGCCGCGCGAAATTACCCCGCGCGTCGTCCGCGAGGAGAACTACGGTGGCCACTAAACTTAGAAACTACACCATCAACTTCGGCCCGCAGCACCCTGCCGCCCACGGCGTATTGCGCATGATTTTGGAGTTGGAGGGTGAAACCATCGTCCGCGCCGACCCGCACATCGGCCTGCTGCACCGCGGCACCGAAAAACTGGCCGAAACCCGCACCTACCTGCAAGCCCTGCCGTATATGGATAGGCTGGACTACGTTTCCATGATGGCAAACGAACAGGCCTACTGTCTCGCTATCGAAAAACTGCTCGGCATCGACATCCCCATTCGCGCCAAATACATCCGCACCATGTTTGCGGAAGTAACCCGCATCCTTAACCACCTGATGGGCATCGGTTCGCACGCCCTCGACATCGGCGCGATGACCGCCATCCTCTATGCCTTCCGCGATCGTGAAGAACTGATGGATTTGTATGAGGCCGTTTCCGGTGCCCGCATGCACGCCGCCTACTATCGCCCCGGCGGCGTATATCGCGACCTGCCCGACTTCATGCCCAAATATGAAGCCAGCAAATTCCGCAATGCCAAAGTGTTGAAAGAACTCAACGAAGCACGCGAAGGCACCATGCTCGACTTCATTGAAGCCTTCTGTAAACGCTTCCCCGGTCGCATTGACACTCTCGAAACCCTGTTGACTGACAACCGCATCTGGAAACAGCGTACTGTCGGCATCGGCGTGGTTTCCCCCGAGCGTGCCCTGCAAAAAGGCTTTACCGGCGTGATGTTGCGCGGTTCGGGCATTGAATGGGACGTGCGCAAAAAAGAACCCTACGAAGTCTACGATAAAATGGATTTCGACATTCCCGTCGGCGTAAATGGCGACTGCTACGACCGCTATCTCTGCCGCATCAACGAAATGCGCCAATCCGTACGCATCATTCAGCAGTGTGTCGATTGGCTGCGTGTTAATCCCGGCCCCGTCATTGTGGATGACCACAAAGTCGCACCGCCCAAACGCACCGAAATGAAAACAGGCATGGAAGACCTGATTCACCATTTCAAATTGTTTACTGAAGGCATGCACGTGCCCGAAGGCGAAACCTACACCGCCGTGGAACACCCCAAAGGCGAATTCGGCGTTTACATTATTTCAGACGGCGCCAACAAACCTTACCGCCTGAAAATCCGCGCCCCTGGCTTCGCCCACCTGCAAGGCATGGACGAAATGGCCAAAGGCCATATGCTCGCCGACGTCGTTGCCATCATCGGCACGCAAGACATCGTATTCGGAGAGGTAGACCGCTAATGTTATCCGCAGAATCCTTGAAACAAATCGATACCGAACTGGCCAAATACCCGGCTGAGCGCCACCGTTCCGCCATCATGGGTGCGCTGCGTATTGCACAAACCGAAAAAGGCTGGCTCGCCCCCGAAACCATCGAATTTGTTGCCGACTACATCGGTATTCCTCCCGTGCAGGCCTATGAAGTCGCTACTTTTTACAATATGTACGACCTCAAGCCTGTCGGCAAATACAAACTCACCGTCTGCACCAACCTCCCTTGCGCCCTACGCGGCGGCGTGGATGCCGGCGAATACCTGAAGAAAAAACTCGGTATCGGCTACGGCGAAACCACGCCCGACGGCAAATTCACCCTGGTTGAAGGCGAGTGTATGGGCGCATGCGGCGATGCCCCCGTGATGCTGCTGAACAACCACAAAATGTGCAGCTTCATGACCGAAGAAGCGATTGAAGCCAAACTCGCCGAATTGGGTTAGAGGCTACCTGAAACCGTAAAGGCCGTCTGAAAAACCAACACAGGCCGACCCGAAACCGAACAGAAAGAAAACAGAAAAACCTTTTTCAGACGGCCTAACAGGCTACCTGAAAAACACCGCAATATTGACAGGCCGTCTGAAACCGACAAGGCCGCAGCAGAAACCGAAACACATAGGCACACCAAAATGGCTATTTACCAATCAGGCGTGATTTTTGACCAAGTGGATACCGCCAATCCCGATTGCTGGACGCTGGACGAATACGTCAAACGCGGCGGCTACACCGCCCTGCGTAAAATTCTGGCCGAAAAAACGCCGCAAGACGACGTGATTGCCGAAGTCAAAACTTCCGGCCTGCGCGGGCGCGGCGGTGCCGGCTTTCCGTCCGGCCTGAAATGGAGCTTCATGCCCCGTTCCTTCCCCGGCGAAAAATACATCGTCTGCAATACCGATGAAGGCGAGCCCGGCACCTTTAAAGACCGTGACATCATCCGTTTCAATCCGCATGCCCTGATTGAAGGCATGATTATCGGCGGCTATGCCATGGGCGCGTGTGCCGGTTACAATTACATTCACGGCGAAATTTTCGAAGGCTACCAACGCTTTGAGGCCGCCCTGGCCGAAGCCCGGGAAGCAGGCTTCCTCGGCAAAAATATCTTGGGCAGCGGTTTTGATTTCGAACTCTTTGCCCACCACGGCTACGGAGCATACATCTGCGGCGAAGAAACCGCGCTGCTCGAATCGCTCGAAGGCAAAAAAGGCCAGCCACGCTTCAAACCTCCGTTCCCGGCTTCGTTCGGTTTGTTCGGCAAGCCCACTACTATCAACAACACCGAAACTTTCGCCTCCGTCCCGTTTATCATCCGCGACGGCGCTCAAACCTTTGCCGATAAAGGCATTCCCAATGCAGGCGGCACCAAACTCTTTTCCGTGTCCGGCCACGTGGAACGCCCGGGTAACTACGAAGTGCCGCTCGGCACGCCCTTTGCCGACCTTTTGGCCATGGCAGGCGGCGTGCGCGGCGGCAAAAAGCTGAAAGCCGTCATCCCTGGTGGCTCGTCTTCGCCCGTGATTCCCGGCGACATGATGATGACCCTCACCATGGACTACGACGCCATCTCCAAAGCCGGATCCATGCTCGGCTCGGGCGCGGTTATCGTGATGGACGAAGACGTGTGCATGGTTAAGGCCTTGGAAAGATTGAGCTACTTCTACTTCGAAGAATCCTGCGGCCAATGTACTCCCTGCCGCGAAGGCACCGGCTGGCTCTACCGCATCGTTCACCGCATCGTAAACGGCCAAGGCCGCATGGAAGACCTCGAACTCCTGGAAAGCATCGGCAACAACATGGCCGGCCGCACCATCTGCGCCCTCGCCGATGCCGCCGTTTTCCCCGTGCGCGGCTTCATGAAGCACTACCGCGACGAGTTCGTCTACTACATCGAACACGGCAAACCGATAAAAGAGCACAAGTGGTGCTAACTGCCGGAATAATTGGGCTACCTGAAAGCGAAAAGGCCGTCTGAAAACAGGCTGCCTGAAAAACAGCCCGCAGGCCGCCGCCTTTTTCAGACGGCCTCACACTAAAAATTTTAAATACCCGTAACGTAGGAAATACACCATGTTACAAATCAGCATTGACGGTAAGGAAGTATCGGTAGAGCAGGGCGCGACCGTGATTGAAGCGGCGCAGAAGCTCGGCACCTACATCCCCCACTTCTGTTACCACAAAAAACTTTCCATCGCCGCCAGTTGCCGCATGTGCCTGGTGGAAGTGGAAAAAGCGCCCAAGCCGCTGCCCGCCTGCGCCACACCGGTAACCGACGGCATGGTGGTGCACACCCATTCCAAAATGGCCAAGCAGGCGCAGGAAGGCGTGATGGAATTCCTGCTCATCAACCACCCGCTCGACTGCCCCGTGTGCGACAAAGGCGGCGAATGCCAGCTGCAAGATTTGGCCGTCGGCTACGGCAAATCCACCACCCGCTACACCGAAGCCAAACGCGCCGTGGTGGCCAAAGACATGGGTCCGCTGATTTCTACTCGGGAAATGAGCCGCTGCATCCACTGTTCCCGCTGCGTGCGTTTTACTGAAGAAATCGCCGGCAATCAGGAAATCGGCATCGCCAACCGCGGCGAACATTCCGAAATCCTCACCTTCATCGGTCGCGCCGTGGAAACCGAACTTTCCGGCAACGTTATCGACCTCTGCCCCGTGGGCGCGCTCACCAGCAAACCCTTCCGCTTCAACGCCCGCTCCTGGGAATTGAACCGCCGCAAATCCGTGTCTGCCCACGACGCATTGGGCAGCAACCTGATTGTGCAAACCAAAGAACACACCGTGCGCCGCATGCTGCCGCTGGAAAACGAAGCCATCAACGAATGCTGGCTGTCCGACCGCGACCGCTTCGCCTACGAAGGCCTGAACCACGAAAGCCGTCTGAAAAAACCGAAAATCAAACAAGGCGGCGAATGGATCGATGTGGACTGGCAAACCGCGCTCGAATACGTGCGCAACGGCATCGAATGCATCGCCAAAGACGGCAACCAAGAGCAAATCGGCTTTTGGGCCAACCCCATGAACACGCTGGAAGAACTCTATCTGGCGAAACAACTGGCTAACGGCATCGGCAGCCGCCACTTCGCCACCCGCCTGCGCGAACAAGACGGCCGTCTGAAAGGCACGTTGGCAGGCGCGCAATGGCTGGGCTGCAATATCGCCGACCTTTCCGATGCTAAAGCCGTACTGGTGGTGGGTGCGAACCTGCGCCAAGAGCAGCCGCTGCTGACCGCCCGCCTGCGCGTAGCCGCCAACCAAGGCAGCAAAATCAGCGTGGTGGCCGCGCGTAAAGAGCAACTGCATATGCCCTTGGCCGCGCAGGAAGCCCTGCATCCGAACCAATGGGCAGGCTACCTGAAAAATCTCGCCGCCGATGCCGCCAACCCGATTCACGCCGGTTTGAAAGACGCGGAAAAAGCCGCCGTCCTGCTCGGCGCGGAAGCGCAAAACCACCCCGACTATGCCGCGATTTACACCGCCGCCCAAAGGCTGGCCGAACAAACCGGCGCGTCATTCGGCATCCTGCCGCAGGCGGCCAACAGCGTGGGTGCGGATTTGCTGAACGCCGACAGCGGCAGCATTGCCGAAATGATTGCCACGCCGAAACAGGCCGTGCTGTTGCTCAACGTTGAGCCGGAAGCCGACGTGGCAGGCGGAGCCGCCGCCGTGGCCGCGCTGAAACAGGCCAAGAGCGTGATGGCGTTCACCCCGTTCGTCAGCGATACCTTGCTTGAGGTGTGCGACGTGCTGCTGCCGATTGCCCCGTTCACCGAAACTTCCGGCAGCTTCGTCAACATGGAAGGCCGTCTGCAATCTTTCCACGGCGTAGTAAAAGGCCTGGGCGAAAGCCGCCCGCTGTGGAAAATCCTGCGCGTGCTGGGCAACCTGCTGGAGCTGGAAGGCTTCGAATACGACAGCAGCGAGCAAATCCTGCACGACGCGCTGGATGCCCAAAGGCTACCTGAAAAACTGAACAACCGCAGCAGCTGGCAGGGCGAAGCCGCTCCGGCCGCCGCAGGCCTGATCCGCACCGGCGGCGTGGGCATCTATCATACCGACGCCATCGTGCGCCGCGCCGAAGCCCTGCAGCAAACTTCGCATGCCCAAGTGCCGCCTGCCCGCGTCCACCCCGATACGCTGGCAGCGCTCGGCCTCGCCGACGGCGCAACTGCCGAAGCCGTGCAGAACGGCAACCGCGTGCGCGTAACCGTGGTGGCCGACAACACTTTGCCGCCCAACGTCGTCCACCTGCCGCAGCATCCGGCCAACGCCGCGCTGGGCGGGCTGATGAACGCGATTGAACTGGAAGGAGTCTGATGATGCAGGAATGGTTTCAAGCCCTGTTTGCCGGCTGGTTCGGCGCAGCGGGCAACGACATCGGCCTCTTGGTGTCGATTGTCGTCAAAATCGTGATTATCCTTGTGCCGCTGATTCTGACCGTGGCCTACCTGACCTACTTCGAGCGTAAGGTCATCGGCTTCATGCAGCTGCGCGTCGGCCCGAATGTGACCGGCCCGTGGGGCTTGATTCAGCCGTTTGCCGACGTGTTGAAACTGCTGTTTAAAGAAGTTACCCGCCCCAGCTCGTCCAATAAAGCCTTGTTCTACATCGGCCCCATGCTCTCGCTTGCGCCCTCGTTTGCTGCGTGGGCAGTAGTGCCGTTTTCTGACCAATGGCTTTTAACCAAAGTTGATGCCGGTCTGCTGTATATCTTAATGATTACCTCGCTTTCCGTGTACGGCGTGATTATTGCCGGCTGGGCGTCCAACTCGAAATACGCCTTCCTCGGCGCGATGCGTTCCTCCGCGCAAACCATTTCCTACGAAATCGCCATGAGCGCGGCTTTGGTGTGCGTGATCATGGTTTCAGGTAGCCTGAACTTCAACGACATCGTGGCTGCGCAAAGCAACGGTATTGCGGGCGGCTCAATTTTCTCGTGGAACTGGTTCACCCTATTCCCTGTGTTCCTCGTCTACCTGATTTCCGCCGTGGCCGAAACCAACCGCGCCCCGTTCGACGTGGCCGAGGGCGAATCTGAAATCGTGGCCGGTTTCCACGTTGAATATTCCGGCTTCGCCTTCGCCCTGTTTTTCCTCGCCGAATACATCTTCATGATTCTAATCGGCGCGCTCACCTCTATTATGTTCCTCGGCGGCTGGCTCTCGCCCTTCCCGCAAAGCTGGGGCATCGTCGGTACGCCCAGCCCGATTTGGATGTTTGCCAAAATGGCCTTCGTGCTCTACGGCTATCTGTGGATTCGCGCCACTTTCCCGCGCTACCGCTACGACCAAATCATGCGTTTGGGTTGGAAAGTGCTGATTCCCATCGGCTTTATCGCCATCGCTTTCTACGGCTTGTGGATGGCTTCGCCGTGGAGCTTGTGGAAATAGGGCAGGGAGGCCGTCTGAAAGTTTTCAGGTAGCCTGAACCCAAATTTTTAACTGTTTCAAACCGAGAGAACCTAATGAAAACTCAATGCCTGTGTGGCGCAGTATCACTGGAAACCGCCGAAAACCGCGAACTCCACGCCTGCCATTGCG